>JAWOGI010000100.1:0-8922 GCA_046496975.1 Desulfobacteraceae bacterium
CTATTTTTTTCATATTTTTCCTATCTTTTTTTATAAGAAAGTCCGGGTAAACGACTGTTATCGCGGGACTTTCAAGCTTTGTTGTGCCCGCAGGGCATGGCCGTTATAAAATTTCAAAATTACTTAAGCTGCCCCCGGATCTGTAACAGCGCCTGGTCCAGACGGTCAAGGATAACGTCTGCCTGGGCCCTTGTGGTGATCAGGGGAGGGGCCACAAGGAGGTGATCTCCTGCCAGGCCGTTCAGGGGTTTTCTCGGGTAGATGATCAGCCCCTTTTCAAAGGCGGCATCTGCCAGGGCCAGGTTGGCATTTTCCTCGGCCTTGAAGGGCTCCCGGGTTTCCCGATTTTTGACAAGTTCAATGGCCAAAAGGAGCCCCCGGCCCCGGACATCTCCGATGATTTCGTGGTTTTCTTTAAGGGCTTCCAGGCCCTTTTTCAGGTGACTGCCCGTTGCTGCGGCGTTTTCCTGGAGTCTGTTTTCCAGGATGATATCCAGCACCTCTTCGCCCACGGCGCATGCCATGGGGTTGCCGGCATAGGTGTGGCCGTGGGCAAACCCACCGCTGTCAAGGATGCTGTTTACGATCTTTTCGGTGGTAACGGCGGCGCCAAGGGGAAAATAGCCGGCAGCCATGCCCTTGGAAAGGGCCACAATGTCTGCTTTGGTCTGCCAGTGTTCATACCCGAACAGGGCTCCGGTCCGCCCGAACCCTGTCATCACCTCGTCAAGGATCAGCATGATGCCGTATTTTCTGCAGATCCCTTCAATCACGGAAAAATAGTCTTCCGGGGGAACCACGGCACCGGTGCTGGCACCGCCGACGGGTTCTGCCACAAAAGCGGCCACATTGTCAGGGCCGTTGTCCAGGATGCACTGCTCCAGGGCATGGGCGCATTTGAGATTGCACGCCGGGTATGTCATGTCAAAGGCGCACCGGTAGCAGAAGGGGGCGGGGATTTTCGGGTGGGTGTTGACAATTGCCTTGAACGGTGCTTCCAAAGGGGCGTAGGAGGTGATTCCCAGGGCGCCCAGGGTGCAGCCGTGGTAGCTGGGCCGCCGTGAGATGAAAAGATGACGTCCCCCCTGGCCCGTGTTAAAGAAATACTGGCGGCAGATCTTCATGGCGGATTCCACTGCCTCTGATCCCCCTGAAACAAAAAAGACCCTGTTCAGGTGGGGGGCAGATGCCCTGGCCAGTTTTTCGGCGAGGTTCAGGGCCGGCTGGTTTTCAAAATGGATGCGGTAGGCAAAAAAGGTCTCTTGGGCCTGGCTGGCAATTTTCTCCTGGATTCGTTTGCTGCCGTATCCGATATTGGAGATCACCGCTCCGGAGCAGCCATCAATGTACTCCCTGCCGTTGTGGTCCCACATGTATATACCCTCTGCCTTTTTTATCACAGGCAGCTCTTTTCTTGTCTGGTAGAAAAGAAAATTTTCCGGTTTCTTCATTGTTTGTCTCGCTTTTTCTCTCGTGCAGATGATCGCCTCAGGGCTTGATCATAACAAAGGCCGCTCGTCACATTTGTCGGGCTGACCCCACCCCAGGGTGCGCCATACCAGGGAGAATGGACTCTCTGCTATTTTGCCTTGAAAAGATAGTAGGTGGTATCTTCTGGAAGACCGTGGACAAGGATATAGCCAATCAGCTCCTCCTCGTCGCCCGGAAGAAATTCCGTTACAAGGTATTTTCTGCGGTTTTTGCCATCGTAAAAGGTCTGCCAGGGGATCTTTTTGGTCTCTAGAAAGCCCAAAAGGTCCGTATCATGGAAAAAAAAACCGGCATCTCTCTGGTCTGTTTTTTTTTCAAAAACAACACAGCTTCGCTTCGGATCAAGGTTTCGCTTGATGATGGAAAAGCTTGCCGATTTTACCCTGTTATCCCTGGATTTTTTCAAATCCTTCCTCCATGGTGAAAGCCTGGCCCTTCCGGTGCAATCAGCCCAAGGCCTGCCCTTCTCCTGTTGATTCCGGCAGGGGCGTGAACGATGCCTTGTTTTCAGGCTTTGGCTTTGAGCAACCGGCAGTTGAGGGGATCGGCCTTTATATAGACCTTTTCCCCCCGTTTAAAAGGGGTTCGTTTGACAAAACTGATAATATGGATGGTCTCATGGTTGTCAAGTTCCACAAAGTAGCTTACCTCACCTCCCATATAACTTCGATCGGTGATGGTGCCAAAGAGAAAGTTTTGTCCCTTCTCTTCTTCCCACTGGTCGTAAGCTCCCAGGATGAACTTCTGAGCCCTGACAACGATGTCAGCATTTTCACCGGGGTGGAAATCCCCGGAGGGGTTGCAGATGAATTCTGCACCATTGGAGAGTTTTACCCTCACATAGCCGTTTTCCTTTGCTTTGACCGTGGAAGAAATAAAGTTAGAGTGCCCCAGAAAATCGGCCACAAAATGGTTCACAGAGTTGTTGTACACCTCTTCAGGAGTCCCCACCTGCTGTTTTTCACCGTCTTTCATCACCAGGATCTTGTCTGACATGGACAGTGCTTCCCGCTGGTCGTGGGTGACAAAGATCGTGGTCACACCGAGCTTCATCTGGAGGTTGTCGATTTCCCGTCGCATATCCTCCCTGAGGTTTTCATCCAGGGCGGACAGGGGTTCGTCCATGAGAAGCACATCCGGCTCGATAACGATGGCTCTGGCCAGGGCAATGCGCTGCTGCTGCCCCCCGGAAAGCTGGGCCGGCATCCGGTTTTCAACGCCTGGCAGCCTTACCATGTCAAGGGCCGCCAGCACCTTTTCTTTCATCTCTTTTTTTGAAATGTTTCTGTATTTCAGGCCAAAGGCAACATTGTCAAAAATCGATTTGTGGGGGAAAAGGGCATAATTCTGAAAAATCATGCCGAGGTTTCTTTTGTGGATGGGGGTATCATTGATCCGTTTCCCCTTGACGATGATATCCCCTTCCGTTGGGGTCTCAAGGCCTGCAAGCATCCTCAACAGTGTTGTCTTGCCGCAGCCCGAGGGTCCCAGCAGTGTGACAAGGGAGCCTTCGGGGATATCCAGATCGATTTTTTCAACGGCTGTGAAATCCCCGAACCGCTTGACAATCCCTTTAAATTTTACAAATGCCGGATCTTTTTCTCTGTTCAAAATAGACACTCCAAAATATCGCTAACGTCACTTTTTGGGCTTGATCACAACTCAGACCCTCTTGTACATGGCCCGTGTTATGATAAAGCCCCGCTTTTTCTCTGACAGCACCCCTAAGAGGGGGTGCTGCTGGTTTAAAAAAACAGGTCAAAATGGTTAGGCTCCGGCCTTGATGCGATCCCATTTTCCCGTCCATTCCAGTTTGTGGCCGTTCCAATAGGCCGGGTCGGCAAAGAGGTAGCCGTCGAGTTTGCCCGTTGGATCATAGGCGGGCAGATTTTTCACCTCGTCGGGCATGGCAATCTTTGTGGGATCAAGGCTTGGCGGGTAGTTCTGGCCCTTGGCCACGGCGATGGCGCAGTCCGGCTCCAGCATGAAGTTGAGGAGTTTCTGGGCGATCTCAAGGTCCGTGCCCCTTATCACGTACATGTACTCCATCCAGGAATAGGTGTTTTCCGGAGAGAGATAGCCGATGGGGTGGCCCTGCTCCTGGAGGGCGGCAACCCTGCCCGACCAGGCCACCGTGGCGTAGATGTCTCCGTTGGCCAGCAGGCTCATCAGTTCGGAACCCGATGACCAGTATTTTTTGATCAGTTTCCTCTGCTCTTTCAACGCATCCCACACCGCATTGATGTCCTTTATGTCGTTGGGGTTCTGGCCGGTGTGCAGGGCGGCGTACCAGATGTTGGTCCTGAAATCGCCGCCCCAGCTGCCAAGCTTTCCCTTGAGGCTCTTGTCCCACAGCAGGGATGCGCCGAGTTTTTCCGCCTTTGCTTTGGAGATTTCTTTGGTGTTGTAGGCAATGCCCGTCTGACCCAGATCAAAGGGGGCGGCGGAGAGGGTGCCGTCGGAGATCCCCTTTAAGGTTTCGGTCATCTTGGGCATGACGTTTTTCAGGTTGGGTATCTTGCTCTCGTCCAGAACCACGCCGAAACCGAGATCGGTGTAGGCGGCGTAGTCGTACACGGCGCTCAAATGGGCGATGTTAAATTCTCCGCCCGGGGGGAAAGAGGCCTTTACCTGGGTTAAAAAGGTGGTGTTCCCGGCAAAGGAGGCATCCACGACCCTGGTGCCTGTGGCCTTGGTAAAGGGATCAAAGGCATACTTTCTCAGGGCCTCGGAGGTTGTGCCGCCCCAGGAGTGGACCGTGATGCTGTCTTTGGCAAAGGCTTTGGATGCAAGGCCGAAGGGCCCTCCCACAAGTCCTGCTGCGGCACCGGCTACGCCGAGGTATTTGACAAAGTCTCTCCTGGAGATTTTACCGTTTAGAAATTTGTCATGGGTCTCATCGAGGTTTTTGTGAAGTTCTCTTGTCATGGTGTTCTGCCTCCTTCATGGGAATAATAGGTTTAAGCGTTGCAGGCACTGCACCTGAACGCTATTGGGGTGTCAATTCTCTTCTCCCCTGGCAAATTTTCGTGAAATATAGCCTGCTGCCAGGGGAAGGGAGACGGTCAAAACGATCATCACAGCGCCAAGGGCATTTATTTCAGGGCTGATGGAGTTTCTCAGCATGCTGAAGATCTTCACTGGTACGGTCTGGTTTTGGGCCGTTGCCCAGAAAAGTGTTGCCGTTACATCGTCAAAGGAGATGGTAAAAGAGAAGAGCATGCCGGCAAAGATCGCCGGTGCAAGCAGGGGAAAGGTGATCTGCATGAAGGTCTGGAAGGGACTTGCCCCCAGGGAGAGGGCCGCCTCTTCATATTCCCGCTTGATCCCCACAAGTCTTGCCTGGACCACCAGGAGAATATAGGGAATGGTGAGGACCACATGGCCCATGAGCAGCAGGGCAAAGCTTTTCGGCATCTGCAGCCACCGGATGAACAGCAGCAGGGAGACTCCCAGGACAACTTCAGGAACCATGATGGGCGAGAGAAGCAAAATGTTCAATGTCTCCTTGCCGGGAAAATCGTACCTGACAAAGGCCATGGCCGCCGGAATGGCGATGGTGGTGGCGATGAGGGCCGTCAGCGAACCGAGAACAATAGAATTTTTGAATGCGGTGAGAATGGTTTCGTTCTGGGCAAGCTTGATGTACCATTTGAAGCTGAACCCCTCCATGGGAAAGGAGCCGAACTGCTGGGGGTTGAAGGAGAGGATGACCACAGCAACAATGGGGGTGAACATCCAGACATAGACCAGCAGGGTGTACAGTTTGATCATGGACCATCCAGAGAAAAATTTCATTTCACCACCTCTATTTTAAGCTTTTAAACAGCTGGTTAATGCCCAGGTAACGGTTGTAGGTGTAGACAATGATAAGGATCAGCCCCATGAGGATGGTGCTGATGGCCGACCCAAAGGGCCAGTCCAGGGTTCCCACGATGCGTTTGAATATGAGGTTTGCGATCATGTCATTGCCCGGCCCCCCGAGGATCATGGGGGGCAGGTAGGTGCCGCAGGTGAGAACAAACACCAGAAGGCAGCCGGCGCTCACCCCGGGCAGGCTCAAGGGGAGGGTTACCTCCCTGAAGGCCTGCCATTCGGTGCAGCCAAGGGATTTTGCCGCTTCTGTGAGGCTCTTGTCAATGCCGTCCAGGCTGACATATATGTTGAGGATCATGAAGGGAAGCAGGTATTGCAGCAGTCCCATGAGAACGGCGGCTTCGTTGTAAAGCATGGCAAAGGGGGAGGAGATGATTCCGGCTTCCATTAAAACATGGTTGATCAGCCCGGAATCCCCGAGGATATTGATCCAGCTCAAGGTCCGGATGATAAAACTGATCCAGAAGGGGAGCATGATAAAGATCATGAGCAGCGGTTTTAACCGCGATTCGGTCCGGTAAAAAAAGTAGGCGGGGATATATCCCATGACAAGGCAGAGGAAAACCGTCTCCAGGGCAACCCGGATGGTCCTGATCATCAGGGAGGGGTAAAAGAAATCGGCGAAAAATTTAGCGTAGTTGCCAAACTGAAAGGCGGCGATGTCATTGCCCGAAGGGGCCCTCAGCCAGAAACTGTACACAAAAACAAAGCACACTGGAATAACCAGCAGAAGAAATACAGCGGTGAGGGACGGCGAGAGAAGCACCCATGGTTTCCACGATTTTTCTTTCATAGTCATAGTAGATCCAATCTTCAAAGTTGTTGAAACAAGAAACAAGAAACAAGAGACAGGAGTCTTGAAGCTTGCGACTTGAAATTGCCTTATTTAGGTTTCATAGTTTGTTTTATGCGCAGCATCCTGGCCGTTACACAAAATTCCGGCGTTTCTGCTTTACGACTTAATAAATCGAAGCAAAAGTCGTGCCGAAAAGTGGTTAGTTTTAATGTGCTGAAAATACATGCTTATTTTACAGGGAAGGGTAAGGGGATTTTTTATTTGATTCAAAAGTGAATCGTCTTGGATTTTAATACACTGAAAATATAGATAAATCGTTTGATTACAAAACGAATCAGGGTGCTTTTTTTAAAAAACCATTTATAATCAATTGGTTATGTCTGATATGATCCAATAATGAATCATATTCTTGTAACAGGATTACTTTTGTGGTTTGGAGAGACTGATCTGATGCTTTTTTAACTTGCGAACAACCCCTGGCTGGCTGATGCCGAGAAATGAGGCCATCTCCCTTGTGGTTCTGCACGCCTGTGCGGCCTGTTCAACGATTTTTTTTTCTTCTCTGTCGATCCGTTCAGGCAGGGTCAGGGATAAAGGTTTTTCCCGATCAGGCCGTGAAGCTTTTCCCGGGTTGAGGATGGCGCCTGTGATGAATTGATCGAGGAGTCTTGTTTCGCTCATCACCACGGCTTTTTTTACGATGTTGATCAGCTCTCTGACATTGCCGGGAAAGTGGTAGGAAAGGATTCTTTCCAGGGCTTCAGAGCTGATTTTGCCCCTTCGGCGGTATTTTTTGTTGTACTTGTCCAGAAAATGTTTGACAAGTTCCAGGATATCCTCCGGCCGTTTGCGAAGGGGAGGGATGTTCAGTGTAAAGGTGTTGAGCCGGTAGAGCAGGTCGAGCCTGAAACTTTTTTGGGCGACACCGGCCTCAAGATCCCTGTTGGTGGCGGCAATGACCGAGCATTTTATGGTTTTGGCCACGGTGCCCCCCAGGGGGATCACCTCATGGTCGTCCAGGTATTTTAAGAGTTTGGCCTGGATGTGAAAGGGGAGTTCTCCAATCTCGTCAAGAGGGTATTTACAATCCGCAGCTCCAGGCAGTAATGCTGTTCCTGGTGCAAGTATTTCGGTCCAGACCTACGGGGACTTTTTAAATTTCAATCCCCATCTGCATGCTATTGTTTCAGATGGCTGTTTCCTTGATGACGGCAGTTTTTTTACATTGGTGACAAGATCACACCTTCAGACAAAAATGGCCTTGGCAATCTGGCTCGTTACATTATCAGAGCCTGCTTCTCTCAAGAACGAATGGTTTATATCCCGGCTGTCATGCCAAACGACATATCTTCCAAAGAAGTCAGGCAGAACTGGGCGCGTTTAATCCAGAAAATTTATGAAGTTGATCCTCATATTTCCAGATAACCGTAACCTGCATCCCAGTCTTCTTTCCCCTGCCAAATACAACATGTTGTATCTGGACAGGAGAAAGAAGACGGTTTTAGCTTTTGACATCTTGATTGATAGTCTGGTATAGTCTGTATCAAGAAAAGCAATTTCCTATAGGAAGAGAGGCCAGGTTGTCTTTGGCGGCAAATCGGTAGGAATCATAACGGGTCCAGGATTTATTTCCATGTACTTTCGGATTTATTGCTGCAAGCTGCTGACGTAGGGCAAGGTTTTCTATGAGAAGATTTTTGTCAAGTGACAGCAACAAAATACAGGCAAAAATTGCTAAAATTATAGTTTCCATAATGCCGAATACTATAATTGAGGATTGGAGATTTGTCAATTATTTCAGGCAGAACGAATAAATACGAGGGACAGGACTGCTCTTCCACCGGCAAAAGCTTTTTGGGTTCGTACTGCTTCTTGAACGCCTTGCGGTATTCCGGTCTCACACTTCCGAAGTCGGCCAATCATTTTTAATCTTGCTTTATCCCCTGATTATGAGTAAAATAGCCACATGAATAAGACAACCGACAATCAAGACGGCTACGACATCCTCTGAAAGAGGGCATTGAATTTTGAGTAAAGGCAGGCTCAGCATGAACACAACTATAGAAAAAATTCAAGACGACATATTGTCCCTTCCGGATACTGAAAAACTTCGTCTATCTAAATGGTTTGCGGAATTGGAAGGGGAAGTTTGGGACAAAGAAATTGAAAACGATTTCAAAGAAGGTGGCAGGGGCAGAGACCTGCTGAATCGAATAAAGTCAGATTTTACATCCGGCAAGTGTATGGTATGGGATTAAGGTCTTTCACGCATCCGGATTTCTGGGCATACTACCATAAACTTCCCAAACAGATTCAGAATCTTGCTGACAAAAAATTTGAACTTTTCAAACAAGACCATACCCATCCTTCACTGAATTTCAGCAAGAAAGGTACCGTCTGGACAGTTAACATCGGTTATCACTACAGGGCTCTTGCTTATAGGGAAGATATGGATATTGGACAGTGATTTATAAATATCTCGACTGCGGTGATCTTCATATGGGGTTTGCCAGGGTCCGTTGCGAAGAGTGCGGTCATGAATATCTCCTGGTATTCTCTTGCAAACGCAGGCAATTTTGTCCACCTTGTCATCAGAAACGGGTTATTGAGTATGGTGAATGGCTACTGACACAGGTTTTAAATGATGTTCCCCATCGGCATTGGGCCCGTTTTATATAACGGCCATGAGCAGCATGCTCACAACAGATGTGGAATTTTAAACGGGCGATCTTGGCGGCGCAGTTTATCCGGAACATTAC
>JAWOGI010000106.1:0-12320 GCA_046496975.1 Desulfobacteraceae bacterium
GCCGTGATTATTTTTTGGGAAAACCGGCTGATGGCTGACCGGAAACGGTCCATCTCTGCCTTGTCGATGGGGTTGGCCGGCGGAGATGTGTACTTGAGCGGATCAATGGAACATCGATTTTTTTTCATCCGGAAATCCAGGTGGGGACCTGTGGAGTACCCCGTGGAACCGACATAGCCGATCACATCCCCCTGGCACACTTCCTTCCCTTTTTTCATGGTTTTGGCAAACCGGTACATGTGATTATAGCACGTTTCAAACCCGTTGGGATGGCGGATATTGATGTAATTTCCCATGCTTTTGCTGTAACCCATTCCAGTGATCACCCCGTCTCCAACGGTTTTGATGGGTGTGCCCCTGGGAGCGGCATAATCCACCCCGCGGTGGGGGCGGTAGGTCTTGAAAATCGGATGAAACCGGCTTTTGCTGTACCGGGAAGAGATCCTTGAAAACGACAGCGGGGCCTTGAGAAACTTCTTGTGCAGCGAGTTTCCGTTTTCATCATAATACCCCGTCCGGCCGCTGCGGTCCTTGTAGAGAAACGCCTTGTTCACCCGTCCGCTGGTGGTGAAAACCGCAGCCAGAATTTTTTCATACCCTGCCTCCTTTTTGTTCCGGTACCGCTTTTTCACAAGAACCTTGAAATGATCGCCGGGCTGGATATCCCTGATAAAGTCGATATCCCAGGCAAAAATGTCGGTGAGGGCAAGGGCCATCTCACAGCTTTCCCCGGCACTTTTCACGGCGGAAAAGAGATTGGAGGAGATCCTCCCGGAAACAAGCTCAACCCGGAATGTATAGGGTATGGACGACCTGGTGATCGAAAAATCATCCCCCTCTCTTTTGACAACCAGCTTGTCCTCTGAATCGATTTCATATTCAAATTTGACCAGAACATCCCGTTCCAGGGTAATGGTATAGGTTTGCCCCCGGTTGATTTTACCCAGGGGGAACACCTCACAGCTTTTCCTGCTGATGGCATAGATGGTCTTCAGTGAAAGGTAGTCGTTGAGAAGGGTCGAGGCGGTCTCCCCTTTTTTAACCGTTTTTTTAATTAGGGTAAGACCTGAATCTTTTTTTTGCGCAGCACCTTCATCGAGAACAACGCCGGTTTTTTTTTCAATGGTGCCGGTTTTACAGCTTGCCCGGCCAACAAAGCCCGTACTTAAAAGAAATAAAAGACCCGACAGAAGTAGCGCCATCAGAAAAGGTTTTCTGAGAATCATGGTTTCATCCTTGTTTTTACCCGTTAACAATACAGGCTGAACATCCAATTCAAATCCTGTGTTCATCTCTGTTCAAAATTTTTCAAACCACCATATACAAACAGAAGCGGTTCGTAAAGGTTAATTTTGTTTACCCCTCTACAGCAGGGACGCGAACTTCTGGCCGCTGCCCTGTGGAGCACCGACCTGGTTGCCCCCTGTGATCAGCCCTGCCGGGAGCAACCCAGGTCTGTGCAGTCAACCCGTTTACAAGGAGATTGAACAGACTCAATCCAATTCCCCTTTCCAACCGACTTTTTTTTTTACCACGGCCATGGTAGTGTACATTACGGGCTTGGTCATAACATCGGCCACTTGTCACATTTGGCGGGCCAACGGGGTCAGGCTTTTGTTATTGACCCCACCCCACAAAAGATCTCGCCCGAATCTTTTTTTTTAACCACTGCAGTTAAGGGATATGAGGAGAAGCAAAACATGAAAGATGATCTGAAGGTCTTTTCAGGAAATTCAAACAGAGGAGTAGCAAGAGAAATATGCACTGCTATCGGGATACCACTCAGTGATCTGGAAATATCCAGGTTTTCAAATGACAATCTTTTTGTACAGATAAAAGAAAACGTAAGAGAAAGAGATGTTTTTGTCGTTCAGTCTTGTACACACCCTGTCAGTGAACACATAATGGAACTTATGATTACCCTTGATGCCTTGCGAAGTGCTTCGGCAAAGAGAATCACAGCGGTTATCCCCTATTTCTCATATGCTCGATCCGACAAAAAGGATGCCCCCAGGATTTCAATTGCAGGGCGGCTCATCGCTGATTTACTTAAAAGCGCGGGAGCAAACCGTGTGCTGACCATGGATCTGCATGCCGAGTCCGTACACGGTTTTTTCCGTCTCCCCGTTGATCATCTCACAGCCCTGCCGATCATCTGTGATCATTTCCACACTGTTATCCATCGTTCTGAAACGGTTGTGGTCGCAACGGATGCCGGAGGCGCAAAAAGAGCCGGTCGCTTTGCCAAAAGACTCGACACTTCCATGGCAATCATCGACAAGCGGCGACTCAACGACACCAATGTTGCTCAAGGCCTTGTGGTTGGTGATGTAGAGGGGCGTGACGCCATAATTTTTGATGATGAAATTTCCACGGCCGGCACTATCGCAGCCACAGTGAAAACACTTGAAAAAGCGAATGTACGAAGAATCTATGTGGGAGCGACCCATCCGGTTCTCTGTGGGCCGGCAGTCGAAAACCTCAAGGGTTCATCAATTGAAAGGATTGTTGTGACCAACACGGTAAATGTTCCCGAAGAAAAAAAGATGAAAAAACTCACGGTTCTGTCTGTGGCAGATCTGTTTGCCGAGGCGATCAAACGGATACATACAGGAGAAAGCGTGGGGGCTCTGTTCATATGATTGGCCCGTCTTGTGCGTTGCGCCACTGGTCGCATCTTTCAGCAAGCCCCAACAGGCTTCCCCGGGGCAAGAATCCGATGCCAAGGGAATAGCCGCAAACAAGGGCCGCCGGTGATTGCCCGGTTGACTCAGCTCTATTTAACTGTTATGCAGTCAATAAGAACAGGTCGATTATCCCGGGCATACAGTGTTGAAACGCTTCATTGATGCCCTTGTTTTTTTTTAACAGGAGCGGTTTTTTCCATGACAATTGCACAGATCATCAGTTCAGACGGCTATATTAACAAACTTCACCGAAAAAACGGCGAAAAGGACACGGTGATGGCCCAGTTTGTGTTTCCCCACGTCTCCGACTATATCCAGGGCGCTATCCAGGAGAAAAAGCCCTTTATCTTCTCTGCCAGAAGCGGCAATGCCCAGATCGGCATCAAAACCGATATCACCTCCCCCGGGGAGATCCCTGCAATACAAGATTCCAGGCTCTTTGTCGAGGGCCGCATCGAAAACTTGAACCCGCTGCTGAAAAATCCTGTGGAGCTGTTTAAAAAAGGGGATGAAATCGGAAGGATCGCAGTCATGGATCCGGAAATGAGGATCAACGATGTCCGGCACTACCTGCACAAAAGGCTCTTCGCCGGCAGAAAGGTGGACAAGGGGTATTATGAGGGGTTTGAAATCCGCGAAGAGCGAGATCCCCATTCGGGAAAGAGCTGCGACTATATCGCCGTGGAACTCGAGCCCTACCAATACCTGTTCGAACCCGATGCGGTCAATCTGTCAAGCATCACTTCGGTCATTAAAAAAGGACGCAGTGCATTGAGCCGAATACGATCGAGAATCCAGATCGACCTGGACAGAAATCACCTCAAGCCCCAGGAGCTCTTTGTCGGTGCCATTAAAATCTCCCTGGGGGATATCATCGGTGTTGTGGATACCGTTGTCGAGCCTGAAGGGGCAGGCATCGAACACCTGCCGGCCAGGATATTAGATCCCTTCCGCACCTTCCGGGACAGGCAGGTGGAGCTGTACAACAATGGAAAGCAGGCGGTATCACTGGCAAAGATCAAGGTAAACATCCGGTTTTTTCGGACAAACAACCCCCTGACCGTGCCCCTGGACAAAACAAAGATAAAAAACGGATACCGCCTTCACGATCTGTTGACCACGTCCGAGATCCACACCCTGTTTCATCTGATCGGCAAAAATGCCATGGGAATAATTCTCAACAAAGGGAATTTCATTCAGATCCCAAAGGCCGCGGATTCCAGGGGAGAAGCCCAGCTCCAGATCATCCAGAACGCCATTTTCGAAAGCACCCTGCGCAAACCGAGGCAGTTCGGCAGTGACCGTCTCCAGCGGGAGTATCAAAACACCCTGGGCAAACTCTTTGCCCTTGGCGGGGTCAACAGCCGCATCTTTATCGGCCACGACTTTCCCTCATCCGAGGTCCTTGATGCGTTGAGAAGAAGCGGGCTGCGAACCTTTTTGATCGAAGCCCCCAATCCTTCATTCAAAGATGATTACATAAAAAAAATGATCACCCTGACCCATGCCCGGGATTCGGGGTGTGAATTTTTACGGTACGATGCCAGGATAGATAAATTGTACACCTTTTACCACGGCAGCTTCATGGAACCGGACGACAAGAGCCGTTTTGACAGGGTCAGATACTGGTTTGCCTTTTACGGCTCCCACACCAAGGATGCAGACAACCAACTGACCATTGATCTGCTCAAACGACTTGCAGCGGTTTTTGGCAATGAGATGGGCATTGTCCACGGCGGCGGACCCGGCCTGATGAAAGAGGCCAACGATATTGCCAGGCAGTACAACATCATGAGCATCGGAGTTGCCATTGACCTGGAAGGGGAAAACCAGGAGTCCCTGACAACCTGTGACGGGCTGATCAAATACAGGGAGGGCCTCCGCCTGGCACGGCAGGACCATATCCAGAAGCTGAGCAACCTGCCGATCATCAACACAGGGGGGTATGGCAGCGCCGAAGAGCTCTCCATAACCATCACCTCCATGAAGCTCCATGAAAACCCCCTGGCCCCTGTCATCTTACTGGATCCCGACGGGTTATGGGAAGATGCCCGGCAGCAGATCATCAAAATTTCACAGAAGAACTACGGGCCGGGTTTTACCCCGGCTCTTGTCAAGCCCTGCAACAACGCCGGTGAAGCCATGGAAGAGCTGTCACAATTTGTAAGCCACCCGGACAAGTGGTACGAGAGCAACAATATCCCCGGGGAGAATGTTGAGCAGGCCAGACAGAAATCGACACGCATCCGAAAACAGCTGCTGCACCAGACATCCATCGAAATATTTGACTCAAGCAAATGATGAAAAATGCCCTGGGGCCGGTATCAATCCCGGTGGCTTGATACCGGCAAAATCTTCAAAAACCGTTAAAAGTGGCTCAGCGGTCCCTGGATATGATCCACCCAGATCTCGACAAAATTGTCGTACTCGGCGGTTCCTTTCAAAACCGGCCTGCACGTGATGCCGGCCTCGGTGAGAACGGATTTCCAGGAATCAGGGTCATCACCGGCCATGTCGTTTTTGGCATGGTCACCGGCAACGGACATCAGGGGCATCAGCCAGGCGGTAGAGATGTTTTTCCCGGCCAGCAGGCCCTGGATCTCTTCTATGCCGGGATACCCTTCCACGGTACCGATAAAGACATTGGGATCCTCAAGCTGAACCTGGAACATCAAGGCGGCGTAAAAAGCATTGGACGGATGGTGGGTTCCGTGTCCCATGAGCACGACAGCCTCGTCTTTGCTGCGCTGTTCCGGGATGTTTTCCAGGATGGCATCCACGGCCCTTGCCATATCCTCCTGGGTGGAGAGCAGAGGATACCCCAGGAGGATCTTTTCAAAACATCCCATGGTTTGATAGGCTCCCACCACCCGGCGAAGGTCGTGGTATTCGGCACCGCCAATGGTGTGAAGGCTCTGTACAGCCACATGGGTAAAATTCTCATCTGCCATCCTGGCCAGGGCGACTTCCGGCGAGTTTAGAATTTTTCCCTGGCCGGCCAGTTTGTTCCGGATGATATGGGAAGTATAGGCCCAGAAGACCGGTGTCTCCGGATACACCGCCCTGATTTTTTCCTCTATGGTTTCAAAGGAGATCTGGGCACTGGCTTCACTGGAGCCAAAGGCCACAAGCAGGATGCCTGTTTTCTTGACTTCTTTTTTTTCATGGTGACCGGCAAAGGCACTGCCTGCAATAAAAAGGGTCAGGGTGAGTAGAACAAACAACTGTTTTTTCATAATTCCTCCAATCAATGGGTGTCATGTCCGACGCATGGTAAAAATGAATTCTCCCTGAAATCCGGCTTTTCCATGGAAAATCCGGACACTTTTCCTGTGCGGATTCGACGGGGAAACCAGGGCCATGATTGAAGGTCATAGGCTCTCCTGTCCACCGCAGGGAGAACAACGAAACAATCAAGGCAGGTCTTCTGACTTGTGGGTGAATTAATAACCACACCTTCCCGTTTCCATGACAGTGAAACAGTGGTATCGGTGGCTTTCATGCCCAGTTACAGCGGCGGGACCGTTCCCGGTTTTCACGGGATTCCCTATTAAGCCCATGGCACCTTAATGCACTTTTTTAACTATCTTTCCGAAATGAACTTGTCAACAGTTTTTTCCATCAGGGCTTGACCCCTATCCTTGCCCACCCCGCCGTTCCGGGGAATGTCCAGGAAAAGCTGTTTTTTTTGGCTGTTGATTTTTCCATCAAAAGAGTGTAACTTTTATATCAAAGCCAACGAAATTCATTCATCAACCTGTCAGACTGACTGCCGGTCTGCTGCCTGGTTTAACCGGTGGCTGCCGATGCTTTCAATCCAGAACCCCAGGGAGAAACGGTCATGAAACGATCACTTCAAGCCGTGTGCCTTGCCATGGCACTCATGGCGGTGACGGCCTGCCAGTTCCACACTCCTGTCCAGAACCGCCAGGCATGGCGTGACGGCATAAGAACGGCTGAAAAACTGGCAAAACAGGATGCCATCCATGCACGCTGTTTTCACTATCCCGCGACAACCAAAGGAATGCGGTTTCATCAAAAACATCGCCTGCGCCTTGAAAAAGAGAAGGGACCCGATTTCATGCAAGGGTTCAACAGCAGGTACAAAAGGGCTTTCAGGGAATACATGGAGCTTTACTGCGGCAACGGAGACAAAGCGAACCTGCCCCTGAGAGATTAAGCTTTGGCCATGCTGTCCGCAAAGAGTCAGCATCAAAGAGAAGATCGAAACGGGCTTGGTCATAACATCGGCCTCCCTGGGGTGGGGTTCTCGCTTCTGACGGCTATACATGCCAACATTAAAGCAAGGCCGTGCTCTTGCTAAAGCAAAACCCATATCCCAAACCGTAAGGATTGGGTTGCAAGGCCCAAGGGCCTGGGTTACACAGCATAAAGGCCAGACTATGAACACTCAGCTTATTCGGATACTTTTCAATCTGAAGCGGTATGCCAGGTGCTTGGCATTTGCCGCAAGAGGCTTTAGAGAAAATCAATGCAATCTGAGGGCCTCCTCTCTTACCCTTTACACCCTGCTTTCCATTGTACCTCTTCTTGCAATGGCCTTCGGGATATCCAAGGGATTCGGGGTGGAACAGATGCTCGAGCAAAGACTTCTGAACGCTTTTCCCGGCCAGGAGGAGGTGATCAACCGGGTCATCGTTTTCTCTCTCAATCTTCTGCAGCGGACCAAAGGAGGCATCATTGCAAGTCTCGGAGTCGTTTTCCTGTTGTGGTCGGTTATCAAAATGCTCAGCCACATCGAAGAATCGTTCAACAAAATCTGGTGGGTGAAAGAAAACCGGCCGATGATACGAAAGTTTGCCGATTATATTGCACTTCTTTTTATCGCTCCGTTTGTCCTGATTTTTTCCGGCAGCGCAACCATCTTCGTGGGCACACAGCTCACCGATTTTCTGGAAAATTCCGTTATTCCGTTTCACTCTTTTATCACATTCTCCCTCAAGTACCTGCCGTTTACCTCCATATGGATGTTGTTTATCTTCTTTTACATTTTTATTCCCAACACCCGGGTAAACATCAAAACAGCTGTCGCAGGCGGCATCATCGCCGGGAGTTTCTACCAGGTTGGACAGATCTTCTATCTCAAGCTCCAAGTGGGGGTGTCCCATTACAATGCCATATACGGCAGTTTTGCCGCACTGCCCCTTTTTATCATATGGCTCCAGATCAGCTGGATTATCCTGCTGATCGGAGCCGAAATCTCGTTTGCATTTGAGAATGCCAACAACATCGATGAACAGGACATCACTTACGATGCCATCAGTATCCGTTCCCGGAAGCTGATTTTCCTTAGAATCGTTCATCTTTGTGTAAAGCGGTTCCAAAAGAGAGGGCCGGCCATGACGTCCGGTGAACTGTCCGACGAGTTGAAGGTGCCGTTTAAAATAACAAAACTGTTTTTGTTCGACCTGGTAAAAGCAGGTGTGCTTTCCCGGGTGAGCCTGAAAGAAGAGAGCGAAGGGTATCAGCCGGCATGGCCCATTGCCACCCTGAGTGTCATGGAGGTGCTTCTGGCATTGGAAGAGCACGGTAACATGGAGATTGTGATTGCAGGAGATCAGGAAGTGGAGGTGCTGGAACAGAGCCTCGATGACATCAGCCGGGCGGGGTTTGAGTCCAAAGGGGAGCGATTGCTGGCCGATATATAACCGCATATTGCCCGCTCCCCCCTGTTTTTTTTGCTGACAGGGTTTCGCCTATTCCCAGAGACCCTCCATGGTGTAGGGAGAGCCGGACATGGTCCAGAAGTCCCCCTGGATATACCGTTCATGCCTGTCAAGGGCTGAAATGGACACCATCTCCTCCCTGGAAAGCTGAACATCCAGGGCCTGGAAGTTTTCGGCAATGCGGTTGGCATTGACGGACTTGGGTATAACGGCGGTTCCTCGCTGGATGGCCCACTTGATCAGTACCTGGCCCGGGGTGCAGCCGTTCTTTTCCGCAAGTTCCCGAATCACGGGGTTGTCCAGAAGCGACGGCTCATCCTCACGCTTCATGGCCGCTGGCCGGTCCCCCGATCCCAGGGGGGAATAGGCCGTCACCAGCACCTTGTTTTCGCTGCAGAAACTCAGCATTTTTTCCTGCTGAAGAAAGGGATGGAGCTCGATCTGGTTCATCTCCGGCTGAATAAACGAGGTTTTCAGCAGCTCTTTGAGCTTTTTGACGCCGAAATTGGAGACCCCGATGTGTTTTGCCAAACCGTTTTTCACACAGCTCTCCATGCCCTGCCAGGTCTGCAGGAGGGGCAGATCCTCCAAACTGATAAAATCAGACCCCTTTTTCGGAAAGAGAACATCAGGATTCAAAGCCACGGGCCAGTGGACCAGGTAGAGGTCAAGCCAGTCAAGGTCGAGATCCTTGAGACTCTTTTCCAGGGCCTTTGGCACATCCTCTTCACGGTGTGCGTTGTTCCACAGTTTTGAGGTGATCCACAGCTCTTGGCGCGTAACCTCTTTTGCGGCAAACAACTCGGTCAGGGCTTTTCCAATCTCCTGTTCATTGCCGTAGATGGCTGCGCAGTCGATGTGGCGGTAGCCTGCTCTGACGGCATGCTTTACCGCATCGTACACCTCACCCGGTTTGGATTTCCAGGTACCAAGTCCAAGGATGGGCATCTCGTCGCCGTTTCTGAATTTCAAGGTTTCCATGATGGTTCCAAGCTCCTCTGATTTATGGGTGGCAATAGAAAAATTCGAGTTAACTTCAATGGTTGATCAAGACAAGAATTTGACTGCCCAGGCGATCTTCTGTCTTTCAAGCAGCCCCGGGCATTAAAACCTTTTTGGCAGTAAATTTAAATCCCGCCATTTGTTTCGAAAAACGTCTTCAGATGCTGACACATGAAATGTATCAAAAAAAACACAAAAAGCAACCCCCTTTTTATGCGGTTGCAAGCGTCTCAAGCTTTTGTCAGCAATTCCAATGATCCATGGGAGGGGTCATGGTCATGTCCAGGCGGTTGATGAAAAAAGGCCTGAACTCGTCGGTTCGGTGGCTGACGTAGAGGATGGTGGCCAGCCGCTGCCGGGCAACGGTTTCGAGAAAATCAAGAACGGCGTTCCGGTTGGCCTGGTCCAGCCCCTGGGTGGGTTCGTCCAGCACAAGGAGCCTCGGGGCCTTTATCAGGGCCCTGGCCATGAGGACCAGCCGCTGGCCGGCAAAACCGAGCGCCCTGAAGGGGGTGGCCGCCTCATCGGCCATGCCCAGCCACGCCAGCCATTCTCCGGCCTTTTCTTCATCCCGGGCCGAAACAGAGCGGTAAAGCCCGATGGAGTCAAACAGGCCGGAAAGGATGCAGTGGAGGACAGTGCCTGGAACACGGTAATTGCGGTGCAGCTCCGGGCTGACAATGCCCAGGTGCTGTTTGATCTGCCAGATGGACTCCCCGCTTCCCCGCCGGGTGCCGAAAATGGTCAGATCGTTCTGGTAACAGGCCGGGTGGTCTCCGGTGATCACCTGGAGCAAAGTGGACTTGCCGCATCCGTTGGGTCCTGTGACCAGGGTGTGCTCCCCCGGACGTATCACCAGGTCGAGATCGCTGAAAACCGTGCCGCCGTTGTACCCTGCGGCCCCTTGGACCAGGCGCACCAGGGGGATCTCCCGGTTTTCTTCGGGAAAGGAGCCGCCGTAAACCTTTTCTGCCGATGCTCTGAAGTCCGGCAGAGAAGCCGACTCTTGCCCGAGAATGCTGACCACCCGGTCCATCTCTCCCTGAACGGTGATGCAATGGTCGGCCACCACCGCCACATGGGTGCACCAGGAAGGGATATCATCCATGGTGGTGAGAAAGAGAACAACGAGGATACTGCTTTGATGTAGGGGTGCCAGGGCTTTGTCCAGCTCCCGGCAGGCAGTGATGTCCAGCCCGTCATAGGGGGAGTGGACGATGAGGCAGGAGACGTTCCGGGTCAGCCAGGAAAGCACCATCAGCTTTCGGCACTGGCCTGTGCTCAGCTGGCGGAACCCCTTTTCCAGCACCGGTTCCATACCAAAGGCCCGTATCAATCCGTTGTGACGGTCCGGGTGGTTTAAAAAATCCCGGGCCAAAGTTCCGGGATCCATGCGGTCGAGAAAATCGGTGTCATCTTTTTCAAGTTCAGCTTCATACAGCTTCTGCTGCCGGTCAAAGGAAACCACCCCGGGGGTTTCCGGCAGCACCAGGGACTCTGCCGTGACATCTTCCGCCTGGCCTGTCACCAGATCAAAGAAGTCTTCTATTCCCGACCGGTTGGCCCCGACAATGCACCACGCCTGGCCCGGTCCGGCGGCAAAACGGTCAATGGTGGTATCCCTGACTCTGGCGTTGGTGATGCGGATGCTATGCTGTTGACGATTCATATCTCCCCACGCTCCCACAGGGGGAGCGACTGATGATTCCATTCTCTGCCTTCATTTCATACTCGTTTCAATCCACGCTCCCGCAGAAGGATTGGGTTTTACGGCCTAAAGGCCAAAACGATAACTTAAAAAAAATAAATTGTCAAAGGTATATATTCCGGGGTTGAGCGCCTTTGCACCAACGTATAAAGATGCTTATCACTGCGCCTCCATTCCAACCCGTAAATCTTTTTTCAAAATTTTCCTGCTGTGTTCACGTTTGATCAATATGGCGATGAGGGCTTTGTCGGGTTGCATTGGTTCAGACTCGGATCTTTGGTCGTTTGTTTTTCTGTTTCATAATTGCAAGTTGCTGGCGCAAAGCAAGATTCTCAAGCAGAAGATTTTTGCCCCGTGACAGCAACAAAATACAGGCAAAAATTGTTAAAATCATAGTTTCCATAATGGCGGCGACTATAATTGAGGGTTGAAGATTTTTCAATGATTTCAGGCAGGACGAATAAATACGAGGGACCGGTGAAACAATATGAAAAAACATCGCATGACGATTGATCCCCGCCTTATGCCCCTGGCTTCAATCGGACGTATCGATCCAGACCGTGTGGATGCAACTACTGTGCGCTGCCATTTGGGTTTTTCTTCCTCAGCTTTAATCATAGCCAGAGCATTCTGCACACCCATGGCCACAAAACCGTTCTCATCCACCAGGCCACGGGCTTTGAGTTCCTTGTACCGGAATGGATCGTCCTTGTGGGGAATCAGGTCATACTGCGCCTTGAGCATGCGGGACTGCTCTTCCACCGGTGTTGTTTTTTCCGGGTTAAACTCAAAGCAAGGCGCCCTGCTTTTTTTTTGAAACCCTGGGAGGCAGACCAAAATATCATTGAAAATTATTACACCTGATGTTTTTATATGAAAGCCGTCAGCCGTCAGCCATCAGTACTCAGCTAAAAGCTAACAGCTTTCATGCTTTGTTGTGCCCGCAGGGCATGGCCGTTATATGAAAGTCGTGTAATTCCGACAGCCGATTCGGGGTATTGCCCTACGCTCATGGAGCCAGGGCTCCTCTTCGAGTCTCGCAGCCCGTCCATGGGCTGCTCCGAGGTGAGCGGCAGCTGTTTTGAGCATCCGTGCTCACAGCTACCCCACAAAACCGCTACGGGCAAAACCCCGAACCGGCTGCCTCTGCATCGGACTTTCATGGTTTGTTGTGAGCACGCTGCCCATACCGGTTATAAAAAGTGTTCGAAAACTCCCAGTGGAGTCCATGGATAA
>JAWOGI010000132.1:0-5187 GCA_046496975.1 Desulfobacteraceae bacterium
TGGTCCATGTGGAGAACAACATGTTCACCTGCTCCACGGACACCCAGGATCTCATTGCCGAAAAGGTCCGGGAAAAGGGGCTGAACAGGGTGGTCATCGCCGCCTGCACCCCGAGGACCCACGAGCCCCTGTTCCAGGAGACCCTCCAGGGAGTCGGCCTGAACAAGTACATGATCGAGATGGCCAACATCCGGAACATGAACTCCTGGGTGCACCCCGCAGAGCCGGAGAAGGCCACGCAAAAGGCCAAGGTCCAGGTACGCATGGCCGTTGCCAAGGTTGCCGGGAACTACCCCCTGGACGAGATCGAGGTGAGTGTCACCACCCGGGCCCTTGTCATCGGCGCCGGCATGGCCGGCATGAATTCGGCCATCAACCTGGCCGACCAGGGGTATGAGACGATTCTCATCGAAAAGGGAACCACCCCCGGCGGTGTGGCAGCAGACCTGAACCAGACCTGGAAAGGGGAAGAGATCAAAACAGAGGTGGCCTCCCTGGTTTCAAGGGTGAAAAACCATGACCGCATCCGGTTCCTCACCGATACCACCCTGACATCGGTGTCCGGTTCCGTGGGCAGTTTCACCGGCGAACTGACAACCGGGGATACCCCGGAAACCGTCGAGTTCGGCGCCTGCATCCTGGCAACCGGTGCGCAGGGGTACGAGCCTGACGAGTACCTGTACAGGGAGGACCCCCGGGTGCTCACCTCCCTTGAGCTGGATGCCCTGGTGGCATCAGACGAGGCAGAGGCAAAGAGTGCCGGGTCAACGGTTTTCATCCAGTGCGTCGGCTCCAGGGATCATCAGCGGCCCTATTGTTCACGGGTCTGCTGTGCCCAGTCCATCAAGAAGGCGGTGCTGCTCAAGAAGCTCAATCCTGCAATGGATATCTACATTCTCTACCGGGACATTCGCACCTATGCCGACAAGGAGGCCCTTTACAAGGAGGCCAGGGATCTTGGCGTTCTCTTCATCCGGTACTCTCTGGACAGAAAGCCTGTGGTCGCCAGAAACGGGGATGATCTTGTGGTGGATACCTTTGACCCCATCGTCCAACTGCCGCTGCAGATACAGACCGACAGGGTTGTGCTGGCCACGGCCATTGTGCCCAACCCCACGGACTCTTTTGTTGAGATGTTCAAGTGCGGTGTCAATGCCGACGGGTTTCTCACCGAGGCCCATCCCAAGCTGAAACCGGTGGACTCCAGTGTTGACGGGGTGTTCCTCGCCGGCATGTGCCACTACCCCAAGCCGGTGGACGAGGCCGTCGCCCACGGCCTTGCCGCAGCGTCAAGGGCCGGGGTGATCCTTTCCACCAAGAGCCTCAAGCTTGACGGCATCAAGTCCCATGTGACCCACAATTGTGACGGATGTGCCCTGTGTGTCGACCTCTGTCCCTACAACGCCATCACCCTTGAAAGCTACGAGGAGGACGGCCGAACACACAAGATGATCAAGACGGACAAGGCCCTTTGCAAGGGCTGCGGCATCTGTGCCGCCACCTGCCCCAAGGAGGGCGTTGTTGTAAACGGATTTACCCCAGGTCAGATCAGAGCCCAGATGGACGCCATCCTGGAAAGGCCGTGACGGAAAAAGAGATAAGGAGAGATACAATGTCAGATAGTTTTGAACCGACAATCATCGGGTTCCTCTGCAACTGGTGCTCCTATGCCGGCGGTGACCTGGCAGGGGTTTCCAGGCTGGCGTACCCGCCCAATATGAAAGCAATCCGGGTGATGTGCACCGGAATGGTCCACCCGGACTATGTCATCGATGCCCTGAAGAAAGGGGCCGACGGTGTCATGGTGATGGGTTGACATCTTGGCGAATGTCATTACCAGGATGGTAATTATAAAGCGTTGTCAAGAGTTGAGGTGGTCAGAATCATGGCCGAGGATATCGGCATCGATCCGGAACGGGTCTGCCTGGAATGGGTCTCCGGTGCCGAAGGGCCCAAGTTTGCAAAGACCGTGACGGATTTTACGGAAAAGGTCAAATCCCTTGGTCCCAACACCTTTAAAATGGATACAGCACCAGAGGAGGTGGACGCATGCCGGTAAAAGTTGCCAGTGAATGGCTCAATTCATGCTCGGGCTGCGAGATTGCAATTCTCAATCTCGGCGAAACCCTTCTGGACCTGCTTCCAGAACTGGACTTTGTCCACATTCCGGTGCTCATGGACCACAAGCACCTGGGACAGCTGGGGGACAAGGAGCACATGGAGATCCCCAAGGCTACGGTGGGGCTTCTCTCCGGCGGCGTTCGAAACGAGGAGCACATGGAGGTGGCCCTGGAGATGCGAAAGAAGTGTGACATCCTCATCGCCCTTGGCACCTGCGCCACCCACGGGGGGATTCCCGCCCTGATCAATTCGTTTACCAATGATCAGCTGACGGATCGTTATTATGGCACGGAGAGCACCGACCCAAAGGGCGGCGAGACTGCTGCCTCCAAGGGGTGTTCGCCTTTGCTTGAGCGGTGCTATGCCCTGGATGAAAAGATAGATGTGGATATCTACCTCCCCGGATGCCCGCCCCACCCGGACCACATTGCCGCTGCCATCCTCGCCCTGCTCAAGGGCGAGACCCCGGAACTTCCCTTCAAGAGTGTGTGCGACACCTGTCCCACCATCCGCAAGGGCAAGGGGGACGTCAAGGAGATCAAGCGGTTTGTGGAGTCTCCCGAGTTTGATCCTGAAACGCCCATTGACACCATGCGCTGCCTGCTGGAACAGGGGTACCTCTGCATGGGCCCGGTGACCCGGGCCGGGTGTTCAGGAGCAGCGGGCGAGGCACCAAAATGCATCAGTGCCAGGGTGCCGTGCAGGGGATGTTACGGACCGGTGAAACAGGAGGGAAACCAGCTCCTTGACATGCTCAATGCCCTTGCCAGCAACGGTATGGACGTCAGGGATCTGCCCGACAGGGCAAACCTGCTGCGGTTCTCAGGAGCCCACAACAGGCTTGTTGCCAAAAAAGAAAGGAAATAGTACCAATGGGAAAAACCATCAATATACAGCCGTTGTCCCGCATCGAGGGTCACGCCAGCATCGAGATCAAGCTGGACGACACGGGCAATGTGGACAAGGCCATCACCCACTTTAACTCGTTAAGGGGGTTTGAGAAATACGTTGAAGGCAAGCCGGCGGAAGAGGTGACCCGCATCGTCACCCGGATCTGCGGCATCTGCCCCTGGCACCACCACATGGCATCGGTCAAGGCCGTTGACGGCTGCTTCGGTGCCGAGGTGGCCCCGGCAGGGCACATGCTGCGGGAGTGCATGCAGAACATGGCCCACATCAACGACAAGATTCTTCACTTCTACTTTCTTGCCGCCCCGGACTTTGTCATGGGGCCCGATGCGGACTACTCGGTGAGAAACGTCATGGGCATTGCCGGTGCCGCTCCTGACCTTGCCCGGCAGGTGATCAAGATGCGCCAGAAGGGGCAGATGATGATGGAGAAATTCGCCGGCAAGGTGATCCACCCCATTGCAGGGGTTCCCGGCGGCTTTTCCAAGCCCATGGGCGAAAGCCAGCGTCTGGAGCTCTTAAAGGACACGGAAGAGCTTCTCGAGTTTGCCAAATTTTCCATGAAGCACGCCAAGGAGGAGATCTTTCCCAAGTATCTTGATTCGGTCAAGACCCTCGGGGTGATCAACACGGGCTTCATCGGCACCGTTGGCGATGACGGGAGTCTGAACTTCTACGACGGCAAGCTTCGGCTGATGAAAAGCGACGGGAGTTACCAGGACTTTGACGACAGCGATTACCTGGATCACATTGCCGAGTACCCCATGGATGTCTCCTACGGCAAGTACCCCTACGCAAAGTCCTGGAACGAGGGGTTTTCCATGGATCTTTCTGCTCCAAAGGGAATCTACCGCTCCAACTGCCTTGCAAGGCTCAATGTGTGCGACCACATCTCAACCCCCCTGGCCCAGGCCGAGCTTGAGGAGTTCAGGGCAAGCTTTGGCAGACCGGCCCAGCTGACCCTGCTCTACCACTGGGCCCGGCTCATCGAGCTTGTCTACTCCTGCGAGAAGACCAAGCAGCTGCTGGAGGACAAAGCCATTGTGAATCCCACGACGAGAAACAGCGTAACGCCCAGTGCGGGACGGGGTGTGGGTCATGTGGAGGCCCCCCGGGGGACACTGATCCACGACTATACCACCGATGACAACGGCTGCATCAAATCGGCCAACATGATCGTCGGGACCACCCACAATCTGGCCCCCATCAGCATGAGCGTCGAGCAGTCGGCCAGGATGCTGATCAAGGACGGCCATGTGGACGAAACCATCCTCAATCAGGTGGAGATGTCGGTGCGGGCCTACGACCCTTGAGTCTCCTGCGCTACCCACCGCCTGGACGGCGGTCCCGTTATAGCTGTAAAGATAGTAAATTCAGATGGTTGTGTAATTGGTGGTACGTCTGATGGTACGATTTAATTTTTAATGACCCATTTTTGGCAAAGGGGATAATATCATTCGGGGTGTCTTCTCTGTTGATTTCATCCTGGGCTTTTATCCCCTTTGTTTCAATTTTTACGATTGACCTCAAATAACAGCCGTCACCCAAGATTATCTGGGTACAGCGTATGAATATCTGATTAAAAAATTTGCAGATGATTCCGGTTCTCAAATTTTAAAAATGAATAATTTTTGCAGACTCATTTCCATTCAGACGGACAAATCAGGTTTTCAATTGTATTGGTATCCTTGATGAATTTTACAGGTGAATACTCCACCTTTGGATAATTTATGTTGAGGGTGAACTACTGGGAATTCTTTCCGTTTTTCCAAAGTTCATATTCACTTATATCAATATTATCATTCCAATAAACAGCGTAGCCCCCTTTTTCAATTTTAACATTTTTAAAAAAAGAAGGGTTTTTCAATGGCGCAAACAGTTCATTATCCCATAGTCTACTGACATCATATGTTTTTTTTTCGCCATTTGTGAAAATGATGGTGAGCAGTTTATGATCTGACGCGGCAACATTTAATATTTTTGGTATCTGCATCTTTTGCGTTACTCCAGAGGGGGCAGTTTTTTAAATTCCTGTGTTTTCCAAATGGTTTGTAATTCAGCCTGGTATTTTTCAGCCCATTCCACAACCAGCTTCCTTGCCCTTGGAGGGAGGTCTCCTTCAATCATTTCCAAAGTATTGATATTGAAAAGCGCCAG
>JAWOGI010000351.1:0-21672 GCA_046496975.1 Desulfobacteraceae bacterium
ATCTTTGCCGCGGCGTTCCTATCCCAGATTGTGGGCTTTGTGGGCATTGCCAGGGCGGTGAGCGAATACATCGTCTCCCTCGGCCTCTCTCCTTACGTGCTGATCCTGGTTGTGGGGCTGATGTACGTTCTTCTCGGCATGATGCTGGACGGCATTTCCATTGTGGTGATGACCCTGCCCATCGTGCTGCCCATTGTGACGGCGGCGGGATTTGAACCCCTGTGGTTCGGGATCTTCCTGGTCTTCATGGTAGAACTCTCCCAGATCACCCCTCCCGTGGGATTCAGCATCTTTGTCATCCAGGGTATCTCCGATGAAAAGGTCTCTGCCATTTTAAAGGCAACCCTTCCCTTTTTCATCATCATGGTGATAATGGTGATCCTGGTCACCATGTTTCCGGAAATCGTCTCCTATCTGCCGGAAAAGATGGTGTGACCAATAACATCGGTCATTCGTCACATTTGGCGGGCCAACGGGGTCAGGCTTTTGTTATTGACGTTATCGGACAGAAAAGCACAATCAAACTACAAAGCACACGATAATGTTAATAACGAAAAGTTGACCCCACCCCAACACCCCAAGGTGTGACCAAGCCCAACCCCGCCTTAAACATCTTTGAGGTTGTCAAACTTTTTCTCCAGGGGTTTTATCTCCTCTTCCCTGCCCAGCTCTTCAAGTTTTTTCCGGAGCACCTCAAGCTCTTTTTTGATTGCGGGGAGGGTCTCCTTGTTGAATTTTTTTCTTGCCGACTCGCCTTTCTCTTTTATATCGTTGACAAACCGGTCCAGCTGGCCTTCAAGCTTTTTGTACTCTTCTGTTTCCGGAATGGTCTTGAGATCGGAAACAAATTTGTTGAAACTCTTTTCAAAGGTTTCAAGATAGGGCGTTATCTCCACCAACGGAGATGGCTGGGAGTTTCCCTGAATCACCGACCCGCTTTTAAGGGGGGCTCCCCCTTTTTCTGAAAGGGTTATGATCACCGCCTTTTCCTCGCTGTTCAGCGGTGAATTTCCGATGTGAAAACGGGAGTTGCTGGTGACAGCGGCGGAAAATTCCTGTTGGATATGAACAGATACCAGGTAGTCCCCCTGTTTCCTGTAAACGATTTTGTCTACCTTGCCAACAGGGTTTTTCTCAAACAGAACATCATCGCCGGTTCCAAGACCGTTTGTTTCGTTAAAGGCTATCTTGTAGTCCAGGGAGCTGCTGCACCCGAAAAAGAGCAGAATGCCCGAGCATATCAGACAGAAGAGTATGGACATTTTTTTGTTCATGTTTTTTTCCTTGTTCTATTGTGTTTCTGTTATGACCAAGCCCGGAAAAGAATACCATATTTTCCAACGGGAACAAAGGGTAATTTTCCTGTTTTCCTTGACAGATGAGCCATTTAATAGTTTCATGAGAAAAATAATTCCAGGGTGTTTGTGTCAATTGTTGAAAAGGATGAAAAAAAAAATGAAATACAGAGCAATTCTCCTTTTGATAGTTTTTTCTTCTCTGTTTGCCGGGACCTGCCCGGCCCAGGAGACCGTTCGCATCGCAACCGGAGAGTGGCCGCCGTATATTTCAAAAAAACTCAAGCACCAGGGAGTGGTGACCCATATCATCCGGGAGGCGTTTAAGCTGGAAAACATCAAGGCGGAGTTCTCTTTTTTCCCGTGGAAGCGCAGCAAGCTTCTGGTTAAAAACGGCAAATTTGATGCCTGCAGTGTCTGGGCGAAATTTGCCGTTATGGAAAAGGAATTTTACTACTCGGACACGGTTGCCAAAGGGGAATTTGTCTTTTTTCATCCCAAATCCATTGATTTTGCCTGGAGCAGTATTGACGATTTGAAACATTACAAGATCGGCGGCGTTCTGGGAAATGTCTACAGTGAAAAGATCAAGCAGGCAGAAAAAAACGGATACATGAAGATCTACTACAAGCCTGCGGAACTGGATGTCATGAAACTTCTGATTCACGGAAAGGTTGAGGTCTTTCCGGTGAACCGGCAGGTGGGGTATTTTCTGCTGAACAAGCATTTTTCAGAAGAAGAGGCCGGCCGGATTACCCACCATGGAAAACCCCTGAGGATCTCCCGCTATTCCCTGATATTTTCCAGGGCTGTTGAAAAAAACCGGGAGCGTGTCAAACAATTTAACCGGGGACTTGCAAAACTTAAAAAAAGCGGTCGGTACGATCGTTTTCTCATGGATTCCCGGTTGGGGAACTATATTCTTCTGGAATGAGTCTGGTCTCTCTTTTGGGGGCTGCCCCGCTTGACAAATTTTCAAAAACAATTATTTTATACCATTACTTTTTACCGTGATGGTGACCATCATGGTTGTCAATCCAAACTTATGAATGGGGAAAAAAGGATAGTGTTATGCCGATATATGAATTCAAGTGCCTGGAATGTGAAGAATTCTTTGAGATACTTGTGATGGGGGGAGACAAGGAAAAAGAGATTAAATGCCCGGAATGCAGCTCCTTTGATGTGGAAAGGGTTGTCTCCAGATCGAATTTTGCCATGGCAGGTCCCTCGTCAGCGGCAACCCAGGGGGCGGGCACCCAGACACGAAACTGTTCCAGCGGCTCCTGCACCACCTATAATATCCCTGGTGAGAGCAGGGGCTGAAGCCGTTTTTCAAGGAGTAACATATGACAAAATACGCCACTCTCACCATTGACGGAAAAGAGTACAAGCTGCCTGTGATCACGGGATCGGAAGGTGAAAAAGCCGTTGACATCACCCGGTTGCGCCAGGAAACCGGCCATATTACTTTTGATCCGGGGTTTGCCAATACAGGTTCCTGCAAAAGCGCCATAACCTACATGGACGGTGAAAAGGGGATACTGAGGTACCGCGGTATTCCCATCGAGCAGCTTGCAGAGCATTCTTCTTTTGTGGAAACGGCCTACCTGCTCATTGCGGGGAAACTTCCCACCCGGGATGAACTGACCCGGACAAGTGTTCTTTTGAACGATGCCTCCCTGCTCCATGAGGACATGAAGTTCTTTTACCAGAATTTCCCCCCCAAGGCCCATCCCATGGGAATTCTGTCGGCAATGGTCAACGCCATGCGGAGTTTTTATCCGGAACTCATAGATAACCAGGACGACGACCTCAACAAGACCTTTCTGCGGCTTATCTCCAAGGTCAGAACCATGGCTGCCATGGCCTACAAAATCTCCAGGGGGCACGCCACCATCTACCCCAGGCCGGACTACTCTTACTGCGCCAATTTCCTTCACATGATGTTTGAAAATCCGGTCATCCCCTACCGGGTTGATCCGGATCTTGAAAAGATTTTGAATGTGTTCTGGATTCTCCACGCCGATCACGAACAGAACTGTTCCACCTCGGCGGTGAGGGTGGTGGGGAGCGGACGGGTCAACATCTATGCGTCTGTTTCTGCCGGCATTTCGGCCCTGTGGGGGCCTCTCCATGGCGGGGCCAACCAGGACGTCATCAAGATGCTGGAAAAGATCCAGAAACACGGATTTTCCATTCCTCAAGTCCTGGAAAAGGCAAAGGATAGCAACGACCCCTTCCGGTTAATGGGGTTTGGCCACAGGGTCTATAAAACCTACGATCCCCGGGCGAAGATCATGAAACAGATGTGTGATCTGATCATGGGCAAGAGAAAGTGCAGCGACAACCTTTTGGACATCGCAATGGAGCTTGAGGATGCTGCCCTGGCAGATCCCTATTTCCAGGAAAAAAATCTCTATCCCAATGTGGATTTCTATTCCGGTCTGGTTTTGAGGGCCATGGGCATTCCCACCAACATGTTTACCGTGATGTTTGCCATTGGACGGCTTCCCGGCTGGATCGCCCAGTGGCGGGAGGATTCCATGGATCCTGACCGAAGGATAAGCCGGCCCAGGCAGATCTATACGGGCAGCCGCCTGTCGGAATACATTCCCATCGAAAAGAGGGATGTCAACTAACGGCTCGAAGGGTTGCCAGCCCATGGTGCCCAGGCCGCCGGTTCTGCCGGCGGCCGTTGATTGGTCAGGAGTGAAACATCACACGCCCGGTCTTATCGGTGGCATAGCCGCCAAGGGCGGTGACCCGGTTTTTAAAGTCATCGGTGTCAATGGTTGCCAGGAGCTGCTGAACCGGTTTTCCGGTGTAGAACCTGTCTGGAATCACCAGGTCGTACTCCTCGGTCACCACGGGGATGAAATCCAGATCCAGGGCCCTTGCCGCCGCATGGATGCCGAGTCCTGCATCGGCCCTGCCCGAGAGAACGGCCACGGCCACGGACATGTGGGTGTACTCTTCGTTCTCATACCCGGATATCTCCGACGGGCTCATGCCAAGACTCTTGAGCCTGTAATCCAGGAGTATCCGGGTCCCCGAGCCCGGTTGCCGGTTGATGAAAAAGAGGTCGCTGTTCTTGAAATCCGCCATCCCTTTTATCTGTTTGGGGTTGCCCCTGGGAAGGATCAGTCCCTGGTCCCGCATCACCAGGTTGATAACCCACACCTTTTCGTCGGGCAGATATTTTTTGATGTACGAGACGTTGTAGCTGCCATCTTCCGGATCGAGGAGGTGTGCCCCTGCCATGTGACAGGCCCCTTTTTTGATTGCCATGAGACCGCCCATGCTTCCCACATGGCTGGAGCTGATGCTGACACTGCCGGATTTTCTTTTGATCTGATCGGCCAAAATATCCAGGGTGTTGTCGTGGGACCCGGTGATGACGATGGTGTTTTTGATGGCGTCAAGGGAGCGGAGCAGTTCGGCTTCTGTCGGTTCCCCCTGGCCGATTCCTTCCGAATCGGAGGGTATCCGTATGATCCCGTCCGCTTCGGTGAGGGTGGTAATGCTTCCCGACCCCCGGGGTAGCTGGGAGGCAATCAATCTGTCGTCCACGGCACCGATTTTCACCCTGACAAACTCTTCCTGGCCGAGTTTTGAAGGGATCTTCCGTGCCGGCTCAACCTCAAAGGTTTGCCTGGCTGTCTCTTCGAGTCCCTGCATCTTCAGCAGCAGGGGACCGGCAAACTGTTCAAAGGCCACGATGGCAGAGACCGGGTAGCCTGGAATCCCGAAAACCGGTTTGCTGTCGACATCGCCAAAAAGCACCGGTTTGCCGGGCATCATGGTGACCCCGTGGAGGAACACCTCTCCTAATGCGGAGACAACGGGTTTTGCAAAATCCTCTGATCCGGCTGAGGACCCCCCCAGGATGCACACCATGTCATAATCGCCGTCAACGGCATTTTTCACGGCCTTTTTGATTCCCTCCACAGTGTCTTTGAGCATGGGGTGGCAGTGGTGGTCTGCTTTGTATTGGGTGCAGAGGGCGCCAAGAACAGAGGCGTTGGATTCGATGACCTCCCCGGGCTTCAGGGGCTCTCTGCCGGCCTCCTGCCACTGCTTCAGTTCGTTTCCCGTGGGGATGAACAGCACCTTTGGTCGTTTTCGAACGGAAACCGAGAAAACACCGCCGGAAAGCAGGGCCCCCACACAATACGGGGTGATGGTGTGCTCCCGGGGAAAGAGAAGCTCGGTGGCAACGATGTCTTCGCCCATTTTTCTGACATTCTGCCACGGGAAGACAGGGGCCTCGATTTCCACCTGGCGGTCATCGAGGATGTTCAAATGCTCGATCATGATGACGGCATTGCACCCCTCGGGCAGAACATGGCCCGTGTTGACCCAGAAGGCGTTCTTGCCGGGAACAATGGTTTTCGGCGATTCATCGCTGGCGCCGAAGGTTGTCCGGGCATCAACGGCAATGCCGTCCATGGCAGCTGCATGGAAATTGGGGGAGGAGAGGGCGGCCACGGCGGGCTCAACAAGCACCCTGCCCACGGCCCGGGGCGGGGCAAGGGTCTCACCGGCTGTGAAAGGGAGGGGGGAAAAGCGATCAAACAAAAGCTCCTTGGCCTCTGGGATGCTCTTCATGTCGAGGTATACGTTCCGCTTTGAATTCATTTTTCATGCCTTTTTTTATATCAATATAATTTCCACAGGATCGTCTTTTTCCATCCCTTCCAGGTTTTCGGTGATTTCCAGGAGGCCATCGGCATGGACCATGGTCCGGATCAGGCCGGACTTGCCAAGTACAGGTTCGGCAAGGGTGCGGTTCTCCTGCTTGAAAAGACGCACCCTTACAAAGTCCCGCCGTCCCTGGGCCGAGGCGATGTTCCGTGTCAAAACGGCAGGGATTCTGATGGTCGATTCCATCACATCACGACAGCCCTGGATCTTCTTGAGAAAGGGGAGAACGGCAATGCGGAACACAACCATGGCAGAGACCACATGACCGGGGAGGCCCCACACCGGTTTTCCCATGGAGTTGGCCAGGATGGTGGGCTTTCCCGGGCTGATGGAGATGCCGTGGACCAGCAGTTCTGTCCGGTCAAGGGAGGAGAAAACATCCACGGTGAAATCCCTTGCCCCCACGGAGCTGCCTCCGGAGATCAAAAGCATTTCCGTTTCGGCGATTCCCTTTTCAACGGCTGCAAAGAGAGACTCTTCGTTGTCCTGTACAATCCCGTAGAGGACCGGCTCTGCGCCGGCTTCCCGGACAAGGCCCGCCAGGGTGTACGTGTTGATATCCCTTATCCGGCCCGGGGCAGGGGTTTCGTTCACCGGCACCACTTCGTCGCCGGTGGAGAGGATGCCGATCCTGGGCCGCTGGTACACAGTGAGTGTTGAATAGCCAAGGGCAGCTGCCAGCCCGGCTTCCTGGGGTCTGATCACCGTTCCGGGCGTTAGGAGCTCCTGGCCCTTGGAAAAATCTTCTCCTTTTTCAACCACATGCTGCATGGGCGCAACGCTCTTGTACACTTCCAGGGCATCGCTGCCGACCATTTCGGCGTGTTCCACCATGGCCACGGCATCGGCCCCCCCGGGCAGCATGCCGCCGGTGGAGATCTTTGCCGCCTGGCCGGGTTCCAGTACAAAATCCGGGACATCCCCCATGGCAATGGCGCCTGCCATGGAGAGCCATGCCGGATTGGCCTCGGACGCCCCGTAGGTGGAGCCGGCTGCCACGGCATAGCCATCCATGGTGGAGCGCCGGAAGCCGGGGATGTCCTCGCCGGCGGTTACCCGCTGGGCAAGGATACGCCGGCAGCAGTCGGACACGGGCACGGTTTCTGTTCCAGGGGCCGGAAAACGGTCCACCAGCCCCATGACCTGCTCCAGGGTCTTCACCTTGAAAAAGCGGTTCATCTCAGGGCCCCTTTGATCCGCTCCATGGCGGCCTCAACGTTTTCCCTGGAGTTGAATGCACTGATCCGGATGTAGTTTTGGCCGCATTTGCCGAAACCGGCCCCCGGCGTGCAGACCACCCCGGTTTGGGTGAGCAGCATGTCAAAAAACTCCCAGGAGTCCCTGCCGTTGCCGTCAACCCAGATATAGGGAGAGTTTTCGCCGCCGACAAAGTCAAATCCCATGGCATCCATGGTGTTCCGGATCAGGTCGGCATTTTTCAGGTAATACGATACCAGTGCCCTGGTCTGGATGGCGCCCTCTTCGGAGTAGATTGCTTCTGCGGCCTTCTGCACGGGGTAGGAGACACCGTTGAATTTTGTCGAGTGGCGCCGGTTCCACAGTCCGTGAAGGGAGATCTTCTCCCCGTCCTTGTCAAAGATCATGCACTCTTTGGGCACAACGGTATATGCACACCGGGTGCCGGTGAACCCGGCTGTCTTGGAGAAGCTTCTGAATTCAACGGCAACCTCCCTGGCTCCTTTTACCTCGTAGATGGAACGGGGCAGGGAGTCGTCCCGGATAAAGGCCTCGTAGGCGGCGTCAAAGAGGATCAGGGCCTTGTTCTCCCGGGCGTATTCCACCCATTTTGCAAGCTCTTCCCTGGTGATGGTGGTGCCCGTGGGGTTGTTGGGGAAGCAGAGGTAAATCAGGTCACAGGGGACATCGGGAAACGAGGGAAGGAAATTGTTTTCCTTTGTGCACTCCATGTAGACAATGCCGTCGTACCGCCCGTCGTTGAACTCCCCGGTTCTGCCTGCCATGATGTTGGTGTCCAGGTAGACCGGGTACACAGGGTCTGGAATGGCCACAATGACATCCTCGGCAAACAGCTCCTGAAAATTGCCCGTGTCGCACTTTGCACCGTCGCTGACAAAGATCTCATCAGCTGAGATATCCGCTCCCCTGGCCTGGAAATCCTTTTGGGCAATGGTCGTTCGGAGGAACTCGTACCCCTGTTCCGGTCCGTACCCCCGGAAGCTCTTGTCATCGGCCATCTCGTCGACCCCGGCATGGAACGCCTTGACACATGCCGACGGAAGGGCTCTGGTCACATCGCCGATGCCAAGGCGGATGATGTCGGTTTCCGGGTTCTCCTCCTGGAATTTTGCCACTTTTTTAGCAATGTCGGCAAAAAGGTATGATGCTTTTAATTTCTTGTAATTCTCATTGACTCGTATCATTGTTAACTCCTCAATATTCTCTGTTTGGACAATTGTTTTCTGTTTGGCCAGTTATTTGATCCGGATGGAGGGTGTTGATACCCCATATTGGTCCATATTTCAACCTTTTTACGCAAATATTGATCATAACACCCTAACGGCTGAAAGGTCAGGCTTACGTCATATGAGCAGATCCGGTCAATTCTGCTTTGATCTGTCCGGTTTTAAAAAGGGGGGTAGGAGGTCATACACTTCCAGGGCCGTTTTGATGCTTTTCCGGTTGTCCACTTTCATGTTGCCGATCCCATCCGTCTCGCTCAAATCAATGGCATCCGGTGCTCCCGGCAGGGTTTTCTGCCGGGAATCGGTAAACGGAATAACCAGGGGACCTTTGCTGTCCAGGACATAGGCCATCTGCCCGCTTATCAGAAAAACGATGCTGCCCGGCGGGTAGATCCCGATGCTCTTTACAAAGGCGTGAAGCACATACTGGAGCATGGTCTCTTTTTTTGCGTATTTCCGGAAAATATCTGTTACCACATTGACCTGGTTAAAGGCCTCCTTGTAGCACCGTTTTGATGTCATGGCGTCATAAATATCGGCAAGCTTGGCAATCTTTACGTACAGGGGGATTTCGGCAGGCCCTCTATCTTCCGGGTAGCAGCGCTCTTCGTTTTCATACAGGGCGGCGTGGTGGTACACGACAATGTTTTTCAAAAAGGGGTTTTTCAGTCTGTTCTGTTCCAGTATGTGACGTCCGAATTCGTAGGAGTGCTGCCTGACCAGGTTAAATTCAACGCTTGTCAGTCTGCCCGATTTGTTCAGGACCTCATCGGGTACCATCACCTTGCCGATGTCGTGGAGGAAAAGGCCCGTGGAAATATCCTGGATTTCATCTTTTTGAAAGCATTTGTAAGCGGTCTTTGTTTTGCTGCTCTTTTTTTCAAAGGGGTTGTAAACGCCTGGGGGCGGGGCATTGAGATGGTCGTTCACCACCGAACTGAAACTTGCATTGAACCGGTTGAGCACTGCCGTGCCTATGGCGCATACATTTACCGAATGGTTGTAGAGGTAGTCGTCATAGGTGAATATCTCTTTTGTCAGGTATGAAAAGGGATTTTCAGACACCGTGAGAAATTCCACAAGATCTGCCACATGGGTTTCCACTTCGTTGTAGTCAAATTCTCCGCCGGTCTGTCGGATATCACCGAGCACCTTTGTGATGGCTTTTTTTGCCTGGGTGTATTTTTCTGCCGCCATCTGCTTTACCTCTTCGATCTGCCGGAGGCGTTCCTCGATGTCCGAAGCAGGAAGGGGTTTTTCCAAGGTGCCGGTTTCTCTTTTTTCAACGGCAACGGTGCCGTCCGAGGCCACAGGGATCAAATGGCCCTCGGCATCCCAGATGCCGCTACTCTTTCCCTGGCCCAGGGGAACAGAATGAACACCGTTCTCCTTGATGATTTCAAGGGTCCTGGTATTCTCCACCAGCACTCCTTTTTCCAGGAGGAGTACGTCGCTGGCGTTGTACACGTCAATCCCCGTCTGCACCTTGCCGCCGTTGGCAACAATTTCGATGAGATCATCAATGTTGATTCGTCTTTTAACCATATTTTTTCCTTTGACAGATCTTCCAGAGTCCCCTGGAAAGCGCTGTGAAGTCGTCAACATTAAGGGTTTCGGCCCTTCTGGCAGGATCGATGCCTGATACTTCAAGGGCCAGGGCCGCCTCTTCTGCAGTGATGTCAAGCTCCTTTCCTGCCAGGGAATTTCTCAGGGTTTTTCTTCTTTTTGAAAATGCCGCCTTGATCACCCGGTAGAGGAAAGTCTCTTTTTCAGGAGAGAGGGGGGTGGTATCAAAAAAAGAGACCTCTATTACCCTGGATTTCACTTCCGGCCTGGGAAAAAAGAGTTTAGGATCCAGGTCGGCCAGGGGGGTGACCGTGGAACTGTACTGCATGACAGCAGAGAGCCGGCCGTACTCTTTTTTGCCGGGAGGGGCTGTGATCCTCTGGGCAAGCTCTTTCTGGAACATGAGGACCGCTTTTTTCACCCGGTTTCTGTTCTCCACCAGCCGGAACAGGATCTGGGAGGAGATGTTGTAGGGCAGGTTGCCGATCACAACGAGTTTTTCTCTGCCGGCAAGAAGGGAAATGTCTATTTTCATGATATCGCCGGTGATCACTTCAGCATTGGTGATGCCGGCAGATGCCAGCTCTTCTTTTAAGAGAGGGGAGAGTCTTGTGTCTTTCTCCACGGCATAAACCTTTCCGGCCTTTTTTGCCGCAGGGATTGTCAAGGCGCCCAGACCAGGGCCTATCTCCAGGACAAGGTCGTCCCGTGAAATATCTGCCCGGTTTACTATCATTTCGGCAGCATTGGGGTCTGCCAGAAAATTCTGGCCCAGCTCTTTTCTGGCAAAAAGATTGCTTCCCTTTAAGAGGGTTCCTGGATAAGTCATAACATCTCTTTTTTAGCAGTTTTTTTATGTTTTTGTAAACGTATTTTCCGAATAAATTTTTTTGTACTGAAACAGGAAAAGATGCCCGCAGGTTTTTTGTGTGGGGAATCAAAATTAGCATTGCTGTTTTTATATGAAAGCCGTCAGCCGTCAGCCATCAGTACTCAGCTAAAAGCTAACAGCTTTCATGCTTTGTTGTGCCCGCAGGGCATGGCCGTTATATAGAAACAACCTTGACTTTCTCCTTTACTGGAAGTAATATTTAAAAAACATCTTTCAGTCTCGATATGTTTTTTGCCCCTTTGCCAGGACTTTCTTTCTGCCGTGATCATAGACAGCCGGTTCTGAACCTTCGATCCCGGCGTTGTCATGGGGCAGGCGGCCCATTGACGTTACCGATTCAGTTTTTTTAAACTGTCCATTGCCCTTCAAGGTCATGCCCCTTATTGTCGAAATTATCCGGTTGACGGCTTAAACGCACAATCCTACAGGTTTGAACCCGAAATGCCAAATCAAAAAGTTGAGTTATAAAGATATATCGAGATATGTCAATAAATTATTTATTATTTTAAGGAGGCTTGTGATGACACAAAAAGAGACCCCTCCCATCAACTGGGAAAATATTATCAACGGATTTCTGCAACGGCTTGAAATCCCTTCCAAACAAGACATCGATATGATAAACTCCCGGCTTGACAGGATCGAGAAACTTATCGGCCGGAAGATATCCGACCCTGAACACACAGATCAATCAAAACGAAGCGAAGTTGCTTCCGATGTTGTGCTCGAGGTTCTGTCCGGGAAACCCAATGGTGTCGATTTTAAAACCATAAAGGCTGAAACGGGGTATAATGACAAGAAATTGCGAAATATTATATTCCGCCTTGATCGAACAGGCAAGATAAAAAGGATACAACGTGGAATATACCAGAAACTGTAGTGATGATGTGAACAACCCCGGGCTGAGAACCGGCGACTGGGTTGGCGGGTACAAAATTTTGAGGATTGAACCGGTCAAAGAGATTGATTCGGTTTTCTACCAGCTGGAACATGGAGATACCGGTGCGCGGCATATCCATGTGAGCAATCGGGACAAGGAAAACACCTTTGGTGTTACCTTTCGGACAGTACCGGAAGATTCCACAGGGGTGGCCCATATCCTTGAACACACCGTTTTGTGCGGTTCAAAAAAGTTCAATGTCAGGGACCCTTTCTTTTCCATGCTCAAAAGGGGGCTTTCAACCTTCATGAATGCCCTTACCGCTTCTGACTGGACCATGTACCCCTTTTCCACCCAGAACCGGAAAGATTTTTACAACCTCATGGATATCTACCTGGACGCCGCCTTTTTTCCCCGGCTCGATGAGTTGAGCTTCAAGCAGGAAGGCCACCGTCTTGAAACGGTTCCTTCCGGTGATGCCGACGGCGACAAGGAGCTGGTTTACAAGGGGGTGGTTTACAACGAGATGAAAGGCGCCATGTCTTCTCCCGGCCAGATCATGGGCCGCTCCCTGCTCAAGGCCCTCTACCCCGACACCACCTACAGCTTTAATTCCGGCGGAGAGCCAGAGGCAATTCCATCTCTGACCCACAAGGCGCTGAAACGGTTCCACGGGCGGTTCTATCACCCATCCAACGCCTTTTTCTACACCTACGGCTGCTTTCCCCTGGAAGACCATCTGTCGTTCATTGAGAACAGGGTGTTGAAGCATTTCGGGAAAATAGAACCGGACTCAGAGGTTTCTTCCCAGCCCAGATGGGAAAAACCCGGCAGGATGTCGGTGCCGTATCCCCTTTCTACGGATGAGGACAAGACCAGAAAGTACCAGGCAGCAGTGGCGTGGCTGACCTGTGACATCAAGGATTCGTTTGAAGTCCTTGTGCTCTCTATCCTGGAACAGATTCTCCTCGGCAACGATGCCTCCCCCTTGAGAAAGGCCCTCATCGATTCGGCCCTGGGGTCTGCTTTGAGTGACGGTACAGGCTTTGACGGGGAGAACCGGGACACCATGTTTGCCTGCGGGCTCAAGGACATTGCCCTGGAATCGGTTTCCGAGGTGGAATCGCTGATCTTTACCACCCTGAACACCGTTGCTGACAAGGGGATCGATGACAAACTTGTGGAGTCGGCCATCCACCAGATCGAGTTCCACAGAAAAGAGGTGACAAACACCCCTTATCCCTTTGGCATCAAACTCCTCCTCACCTTTTCAGGAACATGGATCCACGAAGGTGATCCTCTCTCCTGCCTCAATTTTGATGAAGATCTGAAGCGGTTAAAAGGTGAGATCGACAAGGGTGGGTTCCTGGAAAAGAGGATCCGGTCCTGGTTTATTGACAATCCCCACAGGGTCCTTTTCACCCTGGTGCCCGACCAGGAGATGGAAGAAAAAACAGCACAGCAGACACAAGAGAAGCTGGCCGGGATCATGAAACAGCTGACAACAGAACAGCTCGCCGGAGTCGAGGCAGATGCCGCACGCCTTGCCAGCCTCCAGGAGTCAAAAGAGGACCTCTCCTCCCTGCCCTGCCTTGGGCTTTCCGATGTTCCCCCTGATATCACCGTTATCAAACCGGACAGAATTGAGGAGGTGGTCAGCGCCACCTGCTACGACAAGGCAACCTCGGGAATTCTCTATTTTTCCGCTCCTGTCGGCCTTGGCAATCTTTCAAAGGAGCTGCTCTTGCTGGTTCCATTTTTCTGCCAGGCATTTACAGGGGCCGGCACGGCAAAGAGGGATTATGCCGATATGGCCGAACTCATGGACCTGTACACCGGCGGGGTGGGGATCGTTCCCTCCACCGGAGCAAGGTTTGCCGAAGAAATGGGGGAGGATGGGTCGTTCATGCCCTTTCTCGCCCTCCAGGCCAAGGCGTTGAACCGGAACATCGGTTCCATGTTCGATATTGTCAGCGAGCTGGTGTCAGACTACCGTTTTTCCGACCATACCCGGTTGAAAAACATGCTTTTTCAGTACAGGGCAGCCATGGAATCGGCCATTGTGGGCAACGGCCATAAATTTGCCATTTTGCTCTCTTCGCGTAATTTTACCAAAACAGCCCGCCTTTCGGAAATGTGGCACGGGATCTCCCAATACCGGTTCATCAAGGAGTTGACCGACAAGCTGGACGGCGGCGATGGTGAAAAATCGACCCTTGACAGGCTCACAGAGAACCTTGGCACCATTGCGGCATCTGTTTTCCGGCAAAACAATCTGCGGCCCGTCGTTGCCGGGGAAAAACAGGCCCTTGTCCAGGCTGACCGGAAGATTGCCGCCATGCTTGAAGATCTTCCCGATCATGGGGCAGATGCCCTGACAATACCGGATATTGACATGGAGCAGGCGTTACCCCGGGAAGGGTGGAGCACCAGCACTTCGGTGTCGTTTGTTGCCCAGTCCTTTAAAACGGTTCGCCTGGGCCATTCTGATGCTCCGGCCATGGCCGTGATCAGCAAGATGCTCCGGTCCATGTACCTCCACAGGGAGATCCGGGAAAAAGGGGGAGCTTACGGCGGATTCGCCATTTACAATTCCGAAGAGGGAATCTTTTCCTTTGGCTCCTACCGGGACCCGTACATCAAACGAACACTGGATGTCTACACAAAGGCCAGCGATTTTATCCTGGAAGGCGATTATTCCCAGGATGATATCAAGGAGGCCGTGCTCCAGGTGTGCGCTGAAATTGACAAACCTGAAACACCGGGGCCTGCCTCCCTCAAGGCCTTTTACAGGGACATTGCAGGTCTGACCGATGAAAAACGGCAAGGCTTTAAAACGGCTCTGCTCAAGATCGACAAGGCAAAGGTGAAAGAGGCCGCTGAAAAGTACTTTACCCAAAGCAGTGCCGACAGGGGAACAGCGGTGATTTCTGGAAAAGAGCTGCTGAAACAGGCAAACAGGGAGCTGGCCGACGGCCACGATCCCCTTGCGCTCTTTTCCATATAACCCCCATGTCCTTATGGACACAACAAAGCATGAAAGCTGTTAGCTTTTAGCTGAGTACTGATGGCTGACGGCTTTCATATAAAAAAAAAGAGGGGAAAAACCATAATGATCTTGACACCTTTCACCTCTTTTTTTATAGTGATTTTCGGCTTAAACCAGGTAGACGTTTACCTCTGTGGTGCCGGGCTTTTCAAATTGACAATTTCCAGGATTTAAAAGAGGTGACGGGTCATGACTGGGTTTTTTTCACCTGACAGGGGGGGGAATCAGGGATGATCCGTGCCGAAGCGAGTTCCCAATGACGACTGTTTTGCAGATTGTCCGGCAGGAGATGGACCGTGACCGGATATTTGGCCTATGAAAGAGGGAGAGAAACCTGCTGTAAAGCTCAAAGGCGTGGGGGACGGTTTCTGGGTAACCATGAACCCGGCTGCTCCTGAGGCTCAGATCATGGCAGAGCTTGAAAAGCTCTTTAAACGACTTAAACATCTTACGGTCAACGCCAGTGTTGTCATTGATACCGGCGAGGCAACGGGGTGTGATCAGCTGGTTGAGAGAATTGAAACCTACTTGAAAAAAGACTTTGGTGTCGGTTCGGTGTCAGGGCCTCCGGAAAAACGGTCCATTCCTGTGGAGCGCATAAGGCAGCGGGATGTATCAAAGGGATGGACCCACCATTCGAGTAATGTGCTGATGCTCAGGGGAAGGGTGAGATCCGGACAGAAAATTGAAGGAAAAAAACATGTCATCATCACGGGAGATGTGAATCCAGGCGCAGAAATAACCGCTGGAGGGGATATCTATATCATTGGAAAACTTCTCGGCCAGGTGCATGCCGGTCAGTCGGACAATGAGGATGCCATTGTGTTTGCCCTGGATTTCAGGCCCAGCCGGATTCAGATCGCAACGGTACTGGCTGCCGGCCTTCCAGAGGGGAAGGGCGGTTATGCGGAATACGCTTTTCTGGATAACGAGCGAATTGTTGTTGACAATTACCTGAAGGCCAACCCCTTTGCCCGGCTCCCATGGCCCGAGGTGATTTAAAAGAATTAGACATGAGAAACAGGCAGAAAATTGATATTTGCCGGTCTGTCGGCAGTGGTCTGATCATAAAAAAAGAGGTGTAACGTGGAAGCAAGAACTATTGTAATAACATCGGGAAAGGGCGGAGTGGGAAAGACCACTGCCACGGCATCCATTGGTGCGGCTCTTGCCATTGAAGGCAACCGCGTGGTTGTCATTGACATGGACATCGGTCTTCGGAACCTTGACGTGGTTCTGGGCCTTGAAAACCGGATCGTTTTTAACGTTGTGGATGTGGCCAGTGAGCGGTGCAAGGTAAGCCAGGCAGCTATCAGGGATAGACGGATTGAAAATCTCTTTCTCATTCCCGCCTCCCAGAGTGACAATAAGGATGTACTGACAACGGCTTCCATTGAGCGCCTGATGAAGCTTTTGAAAAAAGAGTTTGATTATGTCATCATAGATTCTCCAGCCGGTATTGAAAGGGGCTTTGAAAATTCCATAGCAGGGGCCGATGAATCCCTTGTCATCTGCACTCCGGATGTCTCGTCCATACGGGATGCCGACCGGGTGATCGGGCTGCTCTACGCCAACTCAATCACCCCCAAGATAATCATCAACAGGATCGTCCCCCAGATGGTTGCCAACGGTGACATGCTCAGCCACGAGGACATCCTGGATGTCCTCTCTGTGGAGCTGGCAGGGCTGGTGCCCATGGATGAACAGGTGGTGGTCTCAACCAATACCGGCATGCCCCTTGTCATGCAGAACGGCTCTCTGGCCGGCATGGCTTTCCGGCGTATAGCAAAGAGGATAAATGGCGAGAAAGATATTCCCGTGAAGGTTCCTGAGTATAAAACCGGTATGTGGAACAGAATTTCAAAACGGCTCAGCTTAAAAAAATAAGGAAACAGGTTATGTTTAACCACATGCTGCAAAAATTTACCGGCCGCAGCAAATCAAGCGGCAACACTGCCAAAAAGAGGCTGCAGTTTGCCCTTGTGTATGACAAGCTCGAGATAAACGACAGCACTCTGACCAACCTTCAAAATGACATTGTTGAAGTGATCTCAAAGTACTTTGAGATCGATACCGAGGGCCTCCAGCTCGAGGTCCAGCGTGAAGATGATGTTTCCGCCCTGGTGTTTAACACCCCCATTATCAACATCAAGAGAGGGCATGTATAGAGCTTGCTGAATTCTTGTTTTTCCGATTGGGAACGCGCTGCCCCGGGTCCCCGGTGTTTTTACGTGTATTTTTCCTGGATAACTTCCAGCAGCCGTTCTCCCGCCTCAATGCCCAGGCTGATAAAGCCGGGTCCGTAGATTTTTCCTGTTGGGGTGCGGAAGGTATTTTTTATCTGGGATAATTTTTTCATTCCGCCCGGGTATCGTCTCACAAACTCCTCCAGGGAAATTCTGGAAAAAATAACCATGTCCCATACTGTATGGGTGAAGTTGTCCGGCCCCCACCTGAACTTGTCGGCATCGTACAGCGCATCGGATACGAGGGACGCCTGGACGCTTTTTTTGATTCTCTGTTTCTGCTGCTGAAAGGCTTCATGCTCTCTGATGGCATCGCACACGATGGCAATTTCCCGGGAATCAAAGGGGTAGTCTTCCTTTTTTAAAAAGGGTTTTGCAAAAACGGCTCCTTTTTCCGAGTGCTTTTTCTCTTTTCGCTTTATATCGTGGAGAAGAGCTGCGGCCTGCACCAGAAGGGTGGTTCGCCTCACCTCCTTTTCAGCAGCATGGCTGCCATGGTGCCTGTTGAGTTCTATGCGGACCAGGGCCCCTGCATCCCTGGCCACCAGTCTTGAGTGGAGCAGGCCGTGGCCAAAATCATCTTCGATCACACCGGCAACCTGTTTTTCAAGTTTTAAAAGCACCGGGTGGACATCAAGGTGCTGTTGCGAGGCTGCGATGTCATATGGAAAAACCCTTTCAAATTCAGGAGCAGGCAGTTCTGCAACAATCTTTCTTGCCTCTTGTTGCAGCTGAAGAAATGTTTCTTTACTGGAATCCATAGCGGTCCTCCGGCTGGCGGCTGTGTGCGTTGCATGATCCCACCATGGCATGGCCGCAAGCTGTGGTAATGGCCCATGACCTCACTGGAGAAGTGATTCTGCCCGGCGGAAGGAGATGCAAGCCGCCTGGTGGCTTGCATATCACTTTGGCCAGATCCGTCTTATTCTTGTGGTTTTGCAATTTTGATGGCCAGCTCCTGGAGCTGGGCGGAAGATGTCTTTGACGGTGCTCCCGTGAGAAGACAGGTTGCCTTTTGGGTCTTTGGAAAGGCGATCACGTTGCGGATGGAGTCTTCCTGGCAGAGCAGCATCACAAGTCTGTCAAATCCAAAGGCAAGGCCGCCGTGGGGAGGTGTCCCTGACGCCAGGGCATCCAGGAGAAAACCGAATTTCTCGTCGGCCTCTTCTTTACCGATGCCAAGGGTGTTGAGTACTTTTTCCTGGAGTTCACTGGAATGGATACGGATGCTGCCCCCTCCGATCTCCGTGCCGTTGAGAACCATGTCATAGGCCCTGGATTTCACATCCAGAGGAGCGGTGTCGAGTTTGTCAATATCCTCTTCCACAGGAGCAGTAAAGGGATGGTGCAGGGCCTGGTACCGTTTTTCCGTTTCATCATACTCCACCAGGGGAAAATGGGTGACCCAGACGAATTTGTACACATTGCTGTCAATGAGCCCAAGCCGTTTCCCCAGCTCGTTTCTCAGTTGGCCAAGGGCTTCGTTGGTGACGGCCGGTGAATCTGCCACAAAAAATACAATGTCGCCAACGGCCATGTCCAGGCGCTGGGTCAGGGCCTCTTTTTCCTGGTCCGTGAAAAATTTTGCAATAGGCGACTGCCACCCATCGGGTTTGACCTTGATCCATGCCAGTCCCTTTGCCTTGTAAATCGCTGCAAATTCTGTGAGCTGGTCGATCTCTTTTCTGGTGAAATCGGCACACCCCTTGGCATTAACGGCCTTGACAAGTCCGCCTTTTTTGACCGCACTGGCAAAAACCTTGAACCCGGCATCCTTGACTATGTCGGAGATGTCGCACAACTCCATGTCGAACCGCATGTCAGGCCTGTCAAGTCCAAACCGTGAAATGGCTTCATCATAGGTCAGCCGCTGAAACGGCGGTTCAAGTTCGATCCCCTTTACCTTGACGAACACCTCTTTTATCAGTCCTTCGGTGATTCGGATGATATCGTCCTCACCGACAAAAGAGAGCTCCATGTCGATCTGGGTGAATTCCGGCTGGCGGTCGGCCCTCAGATCTTCGTCCCTGAAACACCTGGCAATCTGGTAGTACCGGTCAAAGCCGCTGATCATGAGCAGCTGTTTGAACAGCTGGGGAGACTGGGGCAGGGCGTAAAATTCTCCCTGGCTGACCCGGCTGGGAACCAGGTAGTCCCTTGCCCCTTCCGGGGTGCTTTTGGTGAGAAACGGGGTCTCAATGTCGAGAAAACCATTATCATCGAGGTAGTTTCGGATGGCGATGGAGGCCCTGTGCCGGGCGACAATATTGCTCTGGAGCTTGGGCCGTCTCAGATCCAGGTGGCGGTGTTTCAGGCGGACGCTTTCCGAGGCTTCCACCCGCTCTTCGATCTGGAAGGCCGGGGTTTCCGCGGTGCTGAAGATTTTCAGCTGGTCCACGATCACCTCAACCGCACCGGTGGCCATTTTCGGGTTGAGCATCTCCCCGGGCCTGTTCACCACCCTGCCGCTGATGCCGAGCACATATTCGCTTCTTATCTCCTGGGCCTTTGCATGGACCGCTTCAGCGAATTCAGGATTGAAAACCACCTGGGTAATGCCCCATCGGTCCCGTAAGTCAACAAAGACAACTCCGCCATGGTCCCTGCGCCGCTGGACCCAGCCCATGAGCACAACCTGCCGGTCAACATCACTCTCCCTGATTTGACCGCAGTTGTGGGTTCTTCTCATCTCTTTCAGTAAATCTGTCACGAATGGTTCCCCTGTATAAAATAATAAATTTATATTAAACTCCGTTCAACCGAATCGAAGTTTTTACTTTTGTTGTGGGCCCAACGGTATGTAACCAGGTCAGTCCCCCCTGCATGGCACTGTTGTCTTCATGATCCGGTCAGTGACCCAGACGGCTTAACAGCTCGTTTAATGCGTTTCCGGCCGAAATGGCGGTCTGGGTTCGATCCGTCATGTTGCGCAGTACCAGAGCGTTGTTGTCAAGTTCTTCCTCTCCCATTATGAGCACATGGCCTGCATGGAGTTTGTCAGCCCTTTTCATGAGGCTTTTTAAGCTTCTACCGCCAAAGTCCATCTCTGTTCTGACCCCTTTGAGGTTCAGTGCTGAACTCAACAGATATCCCTTTTCCACGCTATCGGCGCCAAGGGTGATTATAAAAAGCTCTGGCCCCTTCTCTTCCTGTTTGGCCGTCAGCTGGGAAACGATCTCAACAAGCCGGTCAAAACCGATGGCGAAACCGATGGCAGGGCTTGGGGGCCCGCCGAGTTCCTCGACAAGGGCATCGTACCGCCCCCCTCCTGCCACTGCGCTCTGGGCGCCCAGTGCAGAGGTCTGGATCTCAAAGGCCGTTCGGGAATAGTAGTCAAGCCCCCGGACAAGGTTCTTGTCCACGATGAAATCCACATTCTGCTGGTCCAGGATTGTTTTTACCGTGGTAAAATGGCCGGTGCAGTTCTCGCAGAGCCGGTCAAGGGGGGAGGGAGCATCGGCAAGGGCCTCTCTGCACCCCGGTGCCTTGCAGTCCAGGGTTCTTAACGGGTTCTTGTCCATGCGGCGGGTGCAGTTGCTGCACAGGGTCTCTTTTTTCGATTCAAGAAAGGCTGTCAGCGCTGTTTGAAACTCCGGTCTGCACCGGGGGCATCCCAGGGAGTTGACATGGGCCTTCAGGTCCGTCAGCCCGAGCCGTTTAAACAGCTCATTGAGCATGAGGATCATCTGTGCATCGATGTACGGCGAAGAGATGCCAAAGACCTCTGCGTTGATTTGGTAAAACTGGCGGTACCGACCTTTCTGGGGCCTTTCCCGCCTGAACATGGGGCCTATTGTGTAGAGCTTTTTTACCGGGTCAGCGGCATACATCTTGTGCTGGATGTACGATCTGACCGCCGAGGCCGTTGCCTCCGGCCGCAATGTGAGTTTGTCTCCTTTCCGATCGGCAAAGGTGTACATCTCCTTTTCAACAATATCCGTGGCCTCCCCGATGCTCCTGGCAAACAGCTCTGTCTTTTCAATGACAGGCAGGCGTATCTCCTGGAACCCGAAATCCTCAAAAAGGGCGGAAGCCGTTTTTTCAATTTTCTGCCACAGCTCTGTATCCCCTGGCAGTATGTCCCTGAAACCTCTTATGGTCTGTATCATGTTTTTTCTACCCGCTCTTTTCCTTGCAACGATGAGTCGGGCTAAATTTTGGCTTCGGCCGGACTCTTCTGTTGTGTGGCCGGTGTGATGATCAAAGCAGATCAGTCATAACCGGAAATTCTATGGTAACGCAGCTGTCACCCCCCGGGCTGCGGGCAAAGGAAACCTGCCTGTGCTCCATGGGAACCGGTGACGTCCCGGGGGTCTACCCCTGGAAAGTTGCGTGTGAAAGACAACAAACTATAATTATCCGCCCTTTCTCCCGGGACCCCCCGGGATTTGGCCATGGGCAGGCAGGCGGACAATTACAGGTAAACTTTCCTTATAGCCTGAAATCAATGAAACAGTCAATAAATATTGTGATTTTCCAGCAAAGACAACGGGGTCAGGCCTGCGTTATTGTCATTATCTACGGCGTTTTTGGGATTATACCGGGTAGGGAAGATAACGACAATAACGCAGGCCTGACCCCTCACATGACTGTTTACTG
>JAWOGI010000043.1:0-13787 GCA_046496975.1 Desulfobacteraceae bacterium
CGAGCGGTATCAGCGTTTCCGTCCATGCGATCGCGCCGAGGTCGATGTCGGTAGCGCGATTCCGTAACGCTATCCCAGCGGGGCTGAGTACCTACACCTATGTCGAAAGAAACCGTGCCGGAGTCATTTATTATCCACTCCGGCATGGAGATCGTGTACGCGAACCCTGCGTTTTGTACGCTCGTAGGGGAGAAATCGGAATTCAATGTGCTGCTGGATCCCCTGGGCCCGGTGATCATCGACCTGCCCCAGGCAGTGGATGCCACGGCCAACAACAACGCCCAGCGAATGCTGGTCCGGGACGTCGACAACATGACCGCCTACTACGCCCGGTTCGCCCCCCAGCTGAAGAACAGCCAATACGCCAGTGAGATCTGGGCCCTGTACGACGGCGGCAAATTAAACCCGGACAGGGAACTCACCGGCCTGTTTGAGGATACCTCCGGGCCCGCCGATGTGGGGGCGGTGCTGGACGAGATCCAGGAGGCCCTGGCCGAAGAGCAGGAACGCCAGCGCAGGGCGGCGTCAGCATCCTATTGACAGGGCGGGTTTATACCCCATCTTCTTGCAAGGCGCAACCGGATTCCTTTTCCGAAGCGCCTTGCAAGTCCTGGAAGGCAATCATCGATCCGGTTATTGGTCAGGGAGATCTTTACGGCCCGCCTGGAACCGACCACGCACATTTATTTTTTGGAAGATCCCTTAGCAGTTATAAAAAGGTGTAAGCTAGAAAATGAAGGATGCTCTTTTCTTGACAAAAAGCGTCGTCCTATCCTATCTCCCTTTTTGGGCTTGGTCATAACATCGGCCATTTGTCACATTTGGCCGATGTTATGACCAAGCCCCCCTTTTTATTTGCTATACAATAACTGTTTTAGTATAATTCAACATAAATTGAAATTTTAAGGAGTATAAATCATGCCACGAATTGCATTTTTCTTTGGTATTTCTATCTATATGTATCTTGGTGATCATGGAAAACCGCATTGTCATGCTGTATATGGAGACTACGCAGCATCTTTCTTGATCGAAGATGGTTCAATACTTGCCGGCATGATACCACCCAAACAAACGCGTAAAATTACTGAATGGATAATTTCAAACAAAGAAGATTTGCTGGAGAAATGGAATGAACTCACCGATTAAAACCCCGTGGAAAAAAATTATATCCGTTACCCCGGTTAAAAATTTTGCCTTAAAACTTTCATGGGATGATTCTACAGAATCTGTAATCAACTTGGAACAAGAAATCTATGGGAAAGATGCACTATGGCGCCTTCGGTATCCCCGTTATTTTTCCATGGTAAAAATCGATCCCCTTGGCGGATTAAGCTGGCCGGAAGGTGAAGATTTCTGTCCTGAATATCTTGCTTCCCAGGTTTAATCTTGATTCTGCTTAAAGGTCATCGTGTCTATGGCAACCTTGAACACAACAGTTGCCTCGGCCCGGGATTCTGAAATATCCATCTTTCTGTCAGAGTATTGTGCAACGATCACGTTGAGTGCATTAATTTTATCTTTCGTGTCATCTATGAATTTCACCGTTCCGGTGCCTATAACACTTTGATATTTAAAATTCCAGGAACAGGGATTGTCGGCCTTGCTTATCTCTGTAACGGTGTCAAACTCAAAGCATACATTTGGATTCGACTTTAAAAGTGCCAGCTTTTTTCCGCCGGCCCCGCTGTGGAAATACAAGGTATTGTCCTGGTACCCGAAACTCAATGGAACAACATAGGGATGTTTGCCATGGTTTATGCCAAGCCGGCATACAACTGATTTTTTCAACAGAGCCTCTATTTGCTCGAGATTTGACGATAGATGATTATTCATGGTTGGTTTCCTGCAGTCAATATATGACTCTCATTTCTTTTGAGGTGGGGTCAGGCTTTCGTTATTAACATTATCGTGTGCTTTATCGCTTGACTGTTCTTTTCTGTCCGATAACGTCAATAACAAAAGCCTGACCCCGTTGGCCCGCCAAATGTAACCAGCGGCCGATGTTATGACCAAGCCCATACTTGCCGATACCCCAGACCGTACCCGTTTCCATAAAATCCTACTCGCCGTCGCTTGACAGGAGAGGGCCGTACTGGGAGGGTCTTCTGTCCCTGAAGAGCCCCCATGCGGCTCTTTCCAGCCGATGCTGCTCAAGGTCAAACCCCGCTGTCACGACGGTTTCATCAAAACGGCCGGCCTGGTTGACAACTTTCCCTTTATTATCCGTTATAAAAGAGGAACCGTAAAATGTGATATGTGAGGAATCAAACCGTTCCGTTCCAATCCGGTTGGAGGCGATCACCGGGAGCATGTTGCAGGCAGAGTGGCCCTGCATACAGGTCTGCCAATGCCTTTGCGTATCGTTGGTTTCATCTGTGGGTTCCGACCCGATGGCTGTGGGGTAAAACAGCAGGTCGGCTCCTTTGAGGGCCATGATTCTGGCAGCTTCAGGAAACCATTGATCCCAGCAGATCCCTACACCCATATGGGCAAATTTTGTGGCCCAAACCTTAAAGCCGGTGTCGCCGGGATTAAAATAGAACTTCTCCTCATATCCGGGACCGTCGGGAATGTGGCATTTACGGTAGGTGCCCAAAACAGCTCCGTCGGCATCGATCACTGCTGCGGTATTGTAAAAGGCCTTGTTTTTTCTTTCAAAAAAACTGATGGGCAATACAATCCCCAATTTGCGGGCAATTTTTGAAAAATGGCGTATTGCCCGATTCTCTTCGAGGCAGCTTGCCCATCTGAAATATTTTGATTTTTCCTCCTGGCAGAAGTATCGGGTTTCAAAAAGTTCCTGCAGCAAAATGATCTGCGCCCCTTTTTGAGATGCCGCCACCACCAGTTCTTCGGCTTTGTCGATATTTTCCCTGGGATCATCGCCGCAACGCATCTGGGTTGCGGCAACAGTTACCTGTTGATTCATGGTTTCTCCTCTTTACCGATGCCGTTCTCACAACTCCCCGGCAGGGCTTGGTCATAACATCGGTCACTTGTCACATTTGGCAGGCTAACGGGGTCAGGCTTTTGTTAACAACGAAAAGGTGACCCCATCCCTGGGTGGCCGATGTTATGACCAAGCCCCTCCGGCAGACATGGGCTGCTGCTGCGTCATACAGTGGATATTGCCGCCGCCAAGGAGAATTTCCCTTGTGTGCACACCGGTCACCGTTCTTTCGGGAAAAATCTTCTCCATGGTTTTTACTGCGGCCCGGTCATGGAAATCATCGAACAGAGGCATTACAATTCCTCTGTTGGCCATGTAAAAATTTACGTATGACCCTGCCAGACGATCCCCGGTTTTTCTTGCTTTTGCCCCTTCCACCACATCAAAACTTTGGCCCTCCTTTCTTGAAATAAACAGAGGGCCGGGCTGCTGAATTTTATGAATTTTAAATTTTCTGCCCCGGGCATCGACTGCAGAGGAGAGCTTTTCATAGGCGCGGGTTGAAATGTCGTACTGGGGATCGCTTTTATCATTTGTCCAGGAAAGAACAACCTCCCCAGGCCGTGCAAAGGCACACAGATTGTCCACATGTCCATTGGTCTCATCCATGAATACCCCTTTTTCAAGCCAGATGATCTTTTTCACACCCAAATACGCTTTAAGATACGTCTCGATCTCTTTTCTGGAAAGCTTTGGATTTCGATTGGGGTTCAGCAGACACTCTTCTGTGGTGATCACCGTACCCTGACCGTCAACATGGATAGAGCCGCCCTCAAGGATCAACGGCGCTTTATAGCGACCTGTTTTTTCATGGGCCAGAATATTCCCCGCAAGGGCGGCATCCTTGTCACAGGGGAAAAAGATCCCGCCCCAGGCATTGAACTTCCAGTCGACCCCCCGGATCCCCCCCTCTTTATTAACGATAAAACTGGGGCCGGTATCCCTGACCCAGGCATCATCCGATTCCATTTCAACCAGATTTGCCTGTCCGGGCAATTTCTCTTTTGCCGTCTCAAACTGTTCTTGTGACACACAGACATTGACAGGCTCAAATTGAAGAACGGCTCTGACAACCTCAGCAAACGCCTCCTGGGCAAATCGGGCCTTTCGCCGGTAAGTATCCCCCCGCTGGGGCCATACCATCCAGCAGGATTTGTGGGGTTCAAACTCACCGGGCATCCAGTACCCGTCTTGAACCGGTGTTGTTTTTAAATCATTCATCTCTGGTTCCCGATAGTAATAGTTTCAATAAAACTGCTGCAGGCAGCTCTCTTTACCTCTCGTTCTCACCCCAACCACGGACACCCCATCCCGGCAGTGTGCAGGCTGAGGTGTCCGTTGCTTTGATTTGCGCCCCTTCCGAAGCTGCCATGGCCGCCTTATCCACCGCCCAGCACAACCCTTGGAAGCCAGAGGACAAGCTCAGGGAATATCATAATCAAGGCAAGGGCCAGGCCCTGTATGATGACAAACGGCACAACCGACCGGTAAATATCCCCCATGGAGATATCCGGCGGCACCACCCCCTTGATCAGCATCAGGCAGTATCCAAAGGGCGGTGTCATGTATGCCATCTGCATATTGATGATATAAAGAACACCAAACCATACCGGATGAAACCCCAGCTCATTGATAATAGGAATATAGATCGGCATGGTAATGAACAGAATGGCGGTATCATCCATGAACATCCCCAGGATGAAAAAGGTGAACTGTATCATAATGAGAACACCCCACGGCCCGAGGGGAAGGACCTGGGTAACGGTTTCTATGATCTCCTTGGCGCCCAGGGCATCATAAATCTGACCAAAGGTCAGGGCTCCCATGAAGATCCACATCATAATGGCCGTCAACTTTGAACTGTCCATGAGGGCGTCTTTTATCAGTTTGAAAGAGAGCTTTCCCTTAATGGCAACAGCGATCACCCCGCCCAGGGCACCGATGGCCGCGGACTCCACCGGCGTGGTCAGTCCCAGCATAATGGTTCCAATCACCGAAAATATGAGAATGCAGGGTAAAACAAGGTGTCTGAGGCTTCGTATTTTTTCACGCAGTGACGGCCTTTGATCCTTGGGTATGGTAGGGGCCAGATGCGGCTGAAGCTTGCATCGTACAGTGATGTAGGCTATGTACATAAACGCCAGAATCAGTCCGGGGATAGCCCCGCCCAAAAAAAGCCTGCCGATGGACTCTTTTGCGATAACCGCATAAAGGATTGCAATGAAGCTTGGCGGAACAAGAAACCCCAGAGCAGCGCCGGCCTGAATGCATCCCACGGCGATCTCTTTTTGATACCCCCGCTTGCGCATCAGGGGAAGGGCAATCCGTCCCATGGTGAGTGTACCGGCCGCTTCAGAGCTTACCAGGGCTGCAATCACCGTGCAGACACCGACCGTGGCCGATGCCAGCCCCCCGGGTATGGGAGCCAGCCAATAGTGAAAAGTGGTAAAAAGATCATCGGCTATGCCGGAATAGTACAGCATCATCCCCATAAAGACAAACATGGGAATACAGACCAGAACCGTATAGTTCACCGTCCCTACTGCTGCAAGATACCCCATAAAAAGGGATTGCGGCCCCCACAGCAGGTAGGAAAACACCATGGCAATCCCCCCCAGTCCGTAACTGATAGGAAAACCGGTCAGCAAAAGCAGCAGCATACTGCCAAACAATAGTAGTGTTATCCACTCAATTCCCATTCCAATCCCTCCCGGTAATCGCTACATACAGATCACGAATATACTTGGCCATCCCTGCCAGAAGCAGTAAGGAAATCCCCACCGGTATTGCCAGCTTGAAAGGCCACAGTACAGGTCTCCAAACGGATCTGGAGAGCTCTTCATTGATGAAACAGCTCCACCAGTCCTGCCAGCCGTAATAAGCCATTGTTCCAAAATAAAAGAAAAAAAGCGTAAAGGTAATCAAATCAAACACCGCCTTTTTCCTGGCACTGAAACGGTGGAACACCAGATCCATTCGTACCTGCTCATCTGTTACCAAAAGATAGGCACCGGTCAGTATCCACATGGGGCCAAACAGCAGTGCAACCAGCTCCCTGGCCCATAGCGTGGGAGCGTTGAAGAAATATCGCAACACCACATCAACAAGGGTAATAACCACAAAAACGAGGATCAAATACTTCACACACCCCGCCACACTGCTAACCAAGCTTTCCATAAACCAGACTGCTTTTCTCAGTATGTCCATTTCATTCCTGCCTTAATCAATAAATACGACATAGTCTATTATCGGACAAAGGTTTGCAGGTGACAGACACCTGCAAACCAGGGTTCCATTATTCCATTCGTCCGAAATCTTTCATCGCCTTTAAAACTGCATCGGCTGCTTTTTTGCAGAATGGTCCTTTCTTGGCAAAATCATTTTTAATCCAATCCACGGATTTTTGGGTAATGGCTTTTACATCCTGTTCCGGCAGGTGGGTCACCTTGATGCCATTTTTCTCCTGCATGAGTCTCAAGGCTTCCTGTTCTTTTTCAGCATAAAAAGATGCCATGTATACCGTATTCGCCTGAACAGCGTTTACAAGAATTGACTGGTGGCTGACAGGCAGCTTGTCCCATGCTTTTTTATTGATGAAATAAAATGGGAAGTAGGCGACCTGGTGTCTTGGGAGAAGAAAACTCTTTGTTACCTCGTGGAGGGACATGTCATACATGGCCTTTGCCCCCCCGTATTCAACCCCTTGAAGGACGTTCCTGGACAGTGCCGTGTACAGCTCTTCCGGTCCCATATAGACCGAGGAAGCACCGGTTAAATCGTGGAGGAATGTGGCATAGGGGTCGAGAATGTTGATGTTCAGACCTTTCATGTCATCAAGGCTGTTCACCTCTTTGGTAAACATCAGTGCACCGCAGTCATCCGCCTGGAACCCGAGAACTTTAATGTTATACCTCTCCTCAAAGGCTTCCTTGTATATGTCGCCCAAACCGTACCGGTATATGGCAGCCATCTCCTGTTTCAGATTTTCAAACAGATAGGGCGCACTTTCCAGCTCCCCCACCGGAACGGTGCCCATCTGATAATCGGGGTGGGTATGTCCCATCTCAAGCACACCCATTCCCACTGCATGGCAAAGCTTTTCCACACCCACCAGCTCTCCGTCGGCAAAAACCTTGATTTCAATTTCACCGTCGGACATCTCTTCAACGATTTTGGCATACTGCTCAAAAAAATGATTTTCAGCCGCCCCCCATGAATGCTGCAGTCGCCACGTTGTTCCGGCACCCGCCTGCAAAGAAAACGCCAATACCATGAAGACTGCAAATGCCATCCTGACCAACCATTTTCTAGATTTCATTGTTTCCACCTCTCCTTTTTACGATGTTGGTTTTCGTTCTTTTATCGCCCCTCTTTTACGATACCGAAAAAAAAGAGACGAATAATTACCGTTCCACCCATAAAGCGTGTCAAACACAAGCGCTGTTTACCATGTGTCTGACCCGGCCTTCCATACGATCACCCCCTTTCTGTTATACTACGGTTGGGCTTGGTCATAACATCGGCCACCCTGGGGTGGGGTCAGGCTTTCGTTATTAACATTATCGTGTGCTTTATGGTTTGACAGTGCTTTTCTGTCCGATAACGTCAATAACAAAAGCCTGACCCCGTTGCCCCGCCAAATGTGACAAATAGCCGATGTTATGACCAAGCCCAACTGACACAACCCATTCGGTTCAATGACAGAAAAAAAAGTGGACACTCAGCTTTTTCTGGATTACACTTTCGCCATGAACTATGTCATTATTGCCAACGGCACCATTGCCAAGGATGAAACCGTTACCGACCTGCTTTGCTCCGCCGACAGAATTGTCTGCGCCGACGGCGGGGCGGTTCACCTGACACGGATGAATATCGTTCCGCATCTGGTAATCGGAGACATGGACTCCATGGATGAAGCGTCAAAGGATTTTGTCAAAAAAAACAACATCACTACCGTCAGGCATCCCAGGAAAAAAGACGCCAGCGACACCGAACTTGCCGTTTCATGGGCCATTGAAAACAACGCCTCCCATATAACGATCATCGGTGCAACGGGAACCAGGATGGATCACACCCTGACAAATATTTTTTTAATGAAAAAAATCTGCCGGCACAAGATCTCCTGCCGCATTGTTGACGACCACAATGAGCTCTTTCTTGTTTCAGACATATTGACCCTCAGCGGCAAACCAGGGAATCTTCTCTCCATTATTCCCATCACAGAAAGAGCCGAGGGGGTTACCCTAAAGGGCGTTGAATACCCCCTGGACAACAAGACCATCGCCATGGGCTCCTCCCTTGGTATCAGCAACAGTTTTTCACAAACCCGGGCGGAGATTACCATCAGCCGGGGGGTGCTGCTGGTGACAAAATCAAAAGATTAAGGAGCGCAGAGCTTATAGGTTGGCGGAAAATTTTTCCATCCCTGATCGATACCTTTCATACAGGGATTCAAACAGAACGGGAATTCTTGTGTAAAACTCTTTTAGCAGGGGAAGCATGACCTGTCTCATCTGGGGATGGGAGGCAGAAGAGCATCTCAGGTTCAACACGTGCATCCACTCCCTGATATTGGCGGTGACTACAATGTCGGTTTTCAGGCTGTTGGGAAGAACGCTCCTTGCCTCCTGGGCCTTTGCACCACTGTCAAGGAGGGATAGATATGCCCTTTCACAGGCTTCCATGGCTCTCTCCCATTCTTTGTACGGGTCAGACCCCTCCTGCCAGAAAAAGGGCCTGATCACGGTAATTTCCCTGCCGAACTTCTCTTTTGAATAGTTGGCATACCGGGTACTCTCCTGGCTGAAGGAACAGAGCCTGTGCCGTACCAGCTCGTGGGTGACCCCCCTGTCGCAGACAAACCTTACCGTGATGGAAATGTGTTCGATGACGCTTTCATGGCCTGTTTTTAAAAGCCTCTTCAACAGCGCCTCTGCCGTTCCCTGGTCGATCCTCTCCTCGGACTTGTAGCAGGTTCGCGCGGCAAGCTCAAGGTGTCTGTATATCTCATGGGCATCAGCCATGTGAAGGATCTCAAAATAGGGTTCGATGACTTTCATTGCGCAAGAATCCTTTAATAATTTTTATCGGCAAACTCGACCCAGCCCCCGGCATTGACCAGGGAGAGGGCAAAATCGCTTATGGTAAAAGGAATTTTTTTCACAACAGAGCCTGCGGTAAAGGTGAAGACCATTTTTTCAAGATCGGTTTCCACAGAGGTTTCCCTGCCGGCAAAGGTGGTAAACAGGTGGTCGATCACCTCCTCGTCAAGCTCGACGGCCATCATGCCGCAGTTGAACATGTTCTGCTGAAAAATCCGGGCAAATCCCGAAGCCGCCACCAGATGGATATTGTTGACCTCAAAGGCCCAGGGCGCATGCTCCCTTGAGGAGCCGCACCCGAAGTTTCCCCTGGTCACCACGGCAGCCCTGCCGTTGATATCTTTTGTCGGGTCAAACCCGTCGAGCACAAGATCCTCGAGAAGATAGGGCTTTAGCGCCTCTTTTGTTATCTCTGTGAGGTATTTGGCAGGAATGATCTCATCGGTATTGATATCTGATCTGTCAAGAAAAAGTACTTTTCCGTTAAACTGTTTCATATGCGTTCACCTTCATGGCCTTGTTGGGAAAAAATTTTCGAGTTGGAAATCTTTCCTGCTATTGCCGATGCTGCAGCCGTTGCAGGGCTCATGAGATGCACCATACCGCCCTTGCCCATGCGCCCGTTGAAATTCCTGTTGGTGGTGGAGGCACACACTTCGCCCTGGGCAAGAATGCCGTTGCTCATGCCGAGGCAGGCGCCGCATGTGGGGTTGGTCACACAGAAACCTGCATCCATGAAGGTTTTGATAATACCGGCGTCAAGGGCCCTGGCGTAAATGTCAGGGGTTGCCGGTGACACAATGGCCCTGACAGAGCTGTCAATCCGGTGGTCTTTCAGCAGGGAGGCGGCAACTTTTAAATCTTCGAACCTGCCGTTGGTACACGACCCAATGTACACCTGATCGATCTTTTCACCTTCCAGGGAAGCAACGGGTTTTACCTGGTCCGGTCTGTAGCCGAAGGTCACCTGGGGGGTCAGATGGGAAACATCAAACTCGATCACCTGCTTGTAAACGGCATCCCTGTCAGGGGCAAAGACCTGAAAAGCCTCCAGCGCTTTCTCTTTTGATGCATACTCCTCTTTAACAAAGGGCCAGAGATACTCAACCGTCTGCATATCAGGGAGGCAGATGCCGCTGGTTGCCCCGGCTTCCACAGCCATGTTGCACAGGGTCATCCGCTGGTCCATGTCCATGCTCTCCACAACAGCACCGGAAAACTCCATGACGGCGTTGGTTGCGCCGTTCACCCCGATCTTTCCGACAAGGGCCAGGATCACATCCTTGGCATATACGCCGGGGGCAAGGGCGCCTGAGATATTGACCCGGATGGATTCCGGCCGTTTAAAAGAGCAGACCCCCTTTAAAATGCCGACCTCCAGATCCGTTGATCCCACGCCGGCGGCAAAGGCGCCAAATGCGCCATGGGTGCAGGTGTGGGAATCTCCCATGATAATGGTAAATCCCGGCCTGACAAACCCTTTTTCCGGAAACAGAGCATGGCAGACCCCATTTCTGCCAATGTCAAAAAAGTCTTCAATATTGTGCCGCCGGGCCCAGTCCCGCAAAATCTTCCCCTGCATGGCTGTTTTGGAATCCTTGGCAGGAGTGACATGGTCGATGACCGCCTTGATCCTGCCGGCATCAAACACCCTGTCCTTGTTGCGAGCTTCAAGGTCTTTGATGGCCACCGGGGTTGTGATCTCATGGCAGAACACCGCGTCAAGGGAGATCACACAAATATCTTTGCCGGGGGTGTCAACGATGTGGTTGTCAAATATTTTTTCTGCAATAGTTTTTCCCATTACGCGTCCTCTTTTTGATCTGCCGCCTGGCCATCCATGGCAGGTTCGGGTGAAGGGGTATGTTCGATGAGAAACTCGTCTACCTTTTCCATGGTTGAGGCTATCACAACATGGCTGATGGTGATGTCTTTCATCTGGCCTTTAAAATAGGGGGTGAGAAGGGCTTTCAGCTGTTTTTTAACCGCCTTGATCTTGTCAAAGGTTTTCACCTCCTGATAGGTAAGAGAGCTTAAAAAAATCACAGCCGCCTCCCTGGCCTTGGGATGAAACCCCGGCATCTCTTGCTCCGGCATCAGCTCCTGCAGTGTCAGTTCAAGATCGACGCAGAGATACCTGTCCTTGTCATGGCTTCTGACCTTGTTTAGATTTACCACAACAGGCAGGGGTTTGATCACCGGCGGCAGCGGCTCACCTCCCTGTCCGGCCTTTTTTTTGATCCTGGACCGTTTCCATGTCACAATCCTCTGGCTGGGATACCGAAGCTTCATCAAATTGTTGTTTATCTCAACAATCTCGCAGAAAAGGGTTTGATCCTTTACCCACAGATCCTCAATATTGGATTCGGTCACCGTGATGACAAGGTGTTTCTCTTCAACACGCCATGTGCCTGAGGCAGACCCTTTTTTACCGATAATTTTTGACGAAGCCCCTTCCACCCGGACATCGGATTTCCAGCTTCCGTTTGCCCTGATAATGAGAAGAAAATAGGACTTGTTCCAGTACCTGTTCCAGGACCCGATAAGCTGCTCTTCGATGCCCGGGGTTTTTCCCCCTCCAAAGCAGCCGGCGAGCAAAGGGGAAAGAGCCATAATTGCCAAGACACAAACAAGAAACTTTTTGTTCATCTTTTCCCCCTGTTTTTTTTTATATGAAAGTCGTGTAATCCCGGCAACCGATTTGGCAGAATGCATGATCAAGATTAAAATTATCACGGCCCCGGGGCAAGGTCAAGGCGCTTAAACGAATAAAGGGTACCCCCAGCCAGGAGTACCCTTCATCGAATTTTGGGCTTGGTCACACCCTGGGGGTGGGGTCAGGCAAATGTGACGAGTGGCCGATGTTATGACCAAGCCCGGATTTGCATTGTAAAAACAGAAAGGAAAATCAGCAGCAGGAGCCGGAAGTGCTGCAGCTTCCGCAGGCCGACTGACCAAGATCGATCTTGGAGTCCAGGTGAAACCCCATACCCGTAAAATCGATTTTTATGATTTGAGCCTGCTTCATGAACTCCTTATCAACAATTATTTTAAATCCTTTAACATCATAGGTATCATCAGTTTCTTTAGGCTCATCCAGAGCCATTGCAAGGGAAGGTCCGCCTCAGCCGCCGGAATTGAGAAAAATCCTGATGGGGCTTGGCTCTTTTCCTTTAAAGTATTCTTCGATCTGCGTTTTTGCAGTGTCTGTCATATCAATCATTGCATGCTCTCCTTGGTAATAAATTTACATTTTCCATGATTTCATCCAGAAATTTTCCTGGAGAATGTATTGTAATCACACTGCTCTTTATTGTCAAGCGTAACAATGGCTTCCCACTGGGCGATCCCATGGGATTTCTTTCAAATGAAAGCCATCAGCCGTCAGTCTTCAGTTATCAGCCTCCAGTAAACAACAATGATCAGCGGGGTCGGGCTTGGGTTATTGCGCTTTTGACAAAGACTTCTGTTTAAAAGCAAATTTAAACAAAAGCGCAATAACCGAAGTCTGACCCCGCCCCAGGTTGGCCGATGTTATGATCAAGCCCGTTGATGGCTTTCATGTTTTGTTGTGAAAACGCTGCTCATGGTCGTTCTAAAAAACGCGCACCGACCCGTACCCCCTGACCCCGATGGATAGAACCAGTGTGCAGAGAAAAGATTGGAATTGCTGAGAGTACAATAAGGAAGTTGACTTAAAATATCGTTCTGTGATACTTGGTTTTTTATAAAAACGGCCTTGATGTTGTGCATCACAACAAACAATACTCTGGCGGGAAAAACAACGTGCTGCCAAATCGTTTTCGGCACAGACGGTGCCAGAAACAACGCAGTGAAAACAGAACAAATTTAAAAAGGAACCAAATATGGAAAGAACATTATCCTTGATTAAACCGGATGGCGTTGAAAAAAATCTCATAGGAGAGATTATCAAGCGCTTTGAAAAGAGCGGGATCAAAATTGCAGCCATGAAAAAACTGCATCTGACAAAAAATCAGGCCCAGGGGTTTTACGCTGTTCACAAGGAACGGCCATTCTTCAACAGCCTGACCGATTTCATGACATCAGGACCCATAGTGGCAATGGTGCTGGAAGGAGATGATGTCATAGCAAAAAACCGAAAAATCATGGGCGCCACCAATTACAAAGAAGCCGAGGAGGGAACCATTCGGAAGGAATTTGCAACGGACATTGAAAAAAACGTTGTCCACGGCTCTGACGCGCCGGAAACGGCAGCTTTTGAAATCAGCTATTTTTTCAGCAATCTGGAAATAACCGGCTGATCACCGGGATTATCCGGGTCTGTTCGCTTCACTCCAGGGCCTTGTGCTGCACTTTGGCCTTGACCATGATACCGTCATGCAACAAAGGGATCAGGCTTGCGCCCAAGAACACAAGCCTGATCCTTTGGCCGCCGACGGGAAGATGATTTGGCCGGAAGTTGTGAGCAAGCCCCCTGCCCGGCGGAAAAAAGAACGAAGAGATCAACACGGAGAGATCAACAATGAACGATCAGCCGAAAATTCTGCTTGTCCAGGATCTGAAAATTGCCAGGTCGATTCTTGGGCAGATGCTTGAAAAAAAGGGATTTCATGTCGCTGCTCCTGCCAGTGCAGAAAGAATCCTCCAGGCGCCGTCCCAAACGGTGTTTGATTTCATTGTCATGGACCTGGACACAGGGGAAAGTGCCCTCCAGGTCATTTTAGAAAAAATCTTTGAAGCATCGCCGATAAACA
>JAWOGI010000095.1:0-2697 GCA_046496975.1 Desulfobacteraceae bacterium
TTTTTTGATCCACGCCACCATTTTTTCGGCTGTTTCCCGGTTGATCCAGTAGGAGTCCGCTGCCCTCACAAGTTCGGCCGGGTAAAGCATTCTGTTTTTTTGTTTTTTGGTCCAGGGCACATAAAGGGCACACCCGCTGCCCAGGCTGATATATCCGGTTCCTGACCCGTTTTCATGAAACTCTTCGATACACTGTTGGGAAAGGGCTTTAAAATTTTTCAGATCCATTAGCACATCATCCTCAAACACAAATCCGCCCTGGCTTGTCCCCTGGGCAATCAGCTCCCACGCCCGAATATGTTTCAAGGCGCAGGAAATGGCTGCGCCACTGAGATTGCCCCGGTATTGGTAGAATTCCAGAAGTTTCGGGGTAAGGTCTTCTTTGTCATGGTCCAGGATCCACTCAAAGGGTAGACCCAGTCTTGAAAATTGCTGGACAATGCTCTTTTCCCGATCCTCAAATCCTTTTTTTACATGAAGCACATAGCAGGTGTCTCTCATTTTTTCCCATCCATCCGATAAGTTCCCTTGTCTGTCATCATGTTCTGAAGTACCATGTGGGCACTGATCCCGAAAATCAGTCCTCCTGGGTGATAATTCCGTTTTTGCATACAATCTGCCGTGACTTGATCTGCTCTTTGAGCAGACCCTCGTTTATTTCCATGCGGTCTCTGTCATTTTCTTCATGCCAGAGATGAAAGCAAATGGCCTTAAAAGGATGCCCCCGTCGCCTCAACCCCAGGTTGAATAGTCTCAGTGCAAGTTCTGAATCTTCCCTTCCCCAGCCAATGAAATCCTGGTTAAATCCATTGACAGCCAAAAGGTCTTCCTTGAAAAACCCCATGTTACAGCTTTTTATACCAGATAGTTTCGTGTTTTCCAAAGCCGGCCAAAAAGGGAGCCTCAGGAGATGGTGGGTATGGGAAATTTTATTTTTCATGCCGGCCAAAATTAAGGCCAGGGTCTGTTTGGTATTTTCAAATAAAAAGGTTTCAGACCACTCCTTTTCTACAAGCACCCTTTTCCCCTGAAAAAAGCAGCCGCTCTTTGCCAGCTTCAGGTGGTCTTCCACAAAATGAATCTCGGGAATACAGTCCCCGTCCAGGGAGATGATATATTCTCCCGTGGTTTCCTTGATGGCAAGATTTCTGGCCCTGGCTGCCCTGAACCCTTTATCCTTCTGCCAGACATGTACCATGCGGCAGGAACCAGCCTGGGCAATGAGCTGTTTAACAAGATCCCTTGTCTCGAAGGAAGAGCCATCGTCTGCAATCACAATTTCATCTGGTACCCGTGTCTGACCCAAAAGTCCCTGAACCACACGCTTCAAGGCCCCGGGGCGGTTATAGGTGGTGATGATAACCGAAACGTTCATGGTTGCCCCTCCACAAGCGTTGCAATGCCCTCCATGACCCTTTCCACAGATATTTGTTCCATACATTCCATGGATGTGGGGCAGTGCCGCTTAAAACAGGGGCTGCAACCGATTCCCGTTCTGACAACTTTGCTGTTACTGCCATAGGGTCCTGTCCGCCAGGGTGCGGTGGCACCGAAAATTGCCAACACCTTAATCCCCACTGCCGCCCCTAAATGCATGGGGCCCGTATCTGTTGTGACCAGGAGAAAGGCCCGTTGAAAAAGGGCGGTCAGGGTCTTCAGGCTGGTGAGACCGGCCAGATTGATTCCCGGTTCCTTCATCATGGATAAAATGGCCTCCACCGCCTCGTGGTCGTCTCTCCCGCCTGTAAACACAATTTGTGCGTTATATCGATGTTTCAGCCTGTCTGCCAGATCGGCAAATTTTTGGTTGTGCCATAATTTTGTCTGCCAGGTGGCCTGGGGATTGATGCAGATGATGGGATCATTCTGGTCAATACCTGCCCGCGCTAAAAGAAAATTTAACGCCTGCCTCTCTTTTGGGGAGACAGCCAGATTATATGTCACTTCCCCCGTGGGAATACCCAGGTTTTCCAGCAGCAAAAGCCCCCGTTTCAGGGCGTGGATCTCCATGCTCACAGGAGGAATCCGCACATTATAGAATAAATGGCTGCTTTCCGCATGGGCCATGCCTTTGTCAAATCCGATTTTCTGTTTGCCCCTGGTCAGCATGACCATGATGCCGCTTTTGAGCAGCCCCTGGAAATCCAGGACCATATCATATTCTGTATCCCGTAACTCCTTAATAAAAGCTAAGATGCTTTTAAAGGCCTGGCTGTAACGGGGTGAAAACAATTGTTGGATCCACAATCTCCGTTTGGACAGGATCACCCGATCCAGGGAGGGGTGGCTATAAATCATGTCAGCAGCTGCCTCTTCTACAAGCCAGGTGATCCGGGCGCTGGGAAACTGTCTGCGCAGGGCATTCAGGGCAGGCAGGGTATGGATCACATCCCCGATGGCGCTCATTTTTACAATGAGAATATTGAGGGGTTCACCCATGGAGGATCTCCAGGGCTTTTTCTACCACCCTCTCTACGGTAATTGAGGACATGCAACGATGATCAATGGGACATTCCGGTTTCATGCAGGGCGCACAAGGCACCGGCACCCGAAGGATACTGCTGTTGGTATTTGAGGGCGAGGTTGCAAGGGAATCCGTGGAGCCGATAATGGCGATCTGATCAATGCCCAGTGCCGCTGCCGCATGCATGAGCCCTGAATCATTGGTAATGAAAAGGGAACAGGTTTCTATCAATG
>JAWOGI010000123.1:0-4581 GCA_046496975.1 Desulfobacteraceae bacterium
GAGGCCTCAAGCTCCCTGGTCTTTTCCCTGACAAGGGATTCGAGGTTTTCCGTATAGAGGGCCAGCTGTTCTCTGGTGGTAATGCGGTCCACGGCCCGTTTCATTGCAATGGCCACGATATCCCGGTTAACGGGCCTGGTGATGAAATCAACGGCATCCATTTTAAGGCTTTCAATGGCCAGCTTTAATTCACCATGGCCGGTTATCATGATCACCTCAATGTCGGGATTTTTTTTCTTGATCCACCTGAGAAGATCAACGCCACCGATTTCCGGCATGGAGATGTCCGTTATCACAATATCCGGCAAAAGGGTTTCAACCATTCTGGATGCTGCAACTCCGTTGTCTGCCGTGTGTACTTCATAACCGTCATGGACAAGGCACTTCTTTATCGTCTTTAAAGCGACCTCTTCAGCTGCGGCAAGCAGAACCTTCATTGCCATAGAAACCATCCTGTTGTGTAAGTGTTCATATTCCGCAGCCGGCCACGGCCCAGGGGTCACCCCTCCCCGTTACCGCGGCGCAACCAGAAAGCGGCGGCAGCCGGCCTCCCCGCCGTTCTTTGCCATGACAGGGATTACCGGCCGGTGGTATGATCAAGCCCGGATTATATTATTCCCCCAACACCTCTTTTACCTTTGCCAGCAGTTCCTCTGCATCAAAGGGCTTGGCAAAAAAAGCCGCTGCCTTTGGAATGGAGAACTTCCGGCCGGCCAGGCCCGAGATGACAATCACCGGAGTGTCAAACCCCCTGGTCTTGGATATTTTCCGGTAAAACCTTGTGCCCCATTCATCCGGCATGGCAATGTCCAGGGTAAGAAGATCCGGGCTCTCTTTTTTAAAAAGAGCCGCGGCCTGCTCTCCGTCATTGGCCGTAAAGGTGGCATACCCATTGTCCGTCAGCAGGGTTTCCAGGTATTTTGTGATTGCCGGGTCGTCATCCACAATCAATATCTTCTTTGTCATAGTGCCTCCTCATTGATTAACATGGCATTCGCCGCAGAGTACCGGTCCCTTGTTTGATTCAAAATGGCACTGCTTGCACCGTTTGTGAAAGGCCACTTCAAGGGAAACCTCGTTTTCCCCATGGGGCTCTACCCCGTGGCAGTCCGAACAGTAACTGTCCGTGCTTTCGGCGCCTTCTACCAGGCCGTTTTCATCGTAGACATGGTGACACAGGGCACATTGATCGTCAAGACCGGCCTTTTCATTGTGCACATCGTGGTCAAACACGGCACCAATTCGATGGGGGTCATCAAATGCCGATGTGTCAAGCCGCTACAGTTCCTGGTTTGAAAGGGCAAGCCCCAGGGTGATCAGCATCAGTACCAGGGCTGTTGCAATAATTTTCAATTTCATAACTCTACTCACCTGACCTGTAAATTCGTTTTTCCATGGTTTCAAAAATGATATCCCCGAGGAACTTCACTTCCATCTCCAGTCCATAATGGTGGATGATATCCTCCAGACCGCTGTGACAGTTGTGGCACGGGGCGATCAAGACTGTCGCCCCTGTTGCGGCAAGCTGCTCGGCCTTTGTTCTGTTGTTGACCATCCGCTCCTCCTTGTAGGGAGGGCCGCAATTGATCACACCGCCGCCGGCGCCGCAGCAGAAATTGTGCTCCCTGTTGGGAGTCATTTCCACAAAATCACTGCACACCATGTTCGTCACCTCCCTTGCCATGTCGTGGAGCCCCTTGCCCCTGGAGACATTGCAGGGATCGTGCAGGGTCACTGTTTCATGGAATTTTTCTCTGATCACGATCCTGCCCGAGGTGAGCAATTCATGGTAGAACTCTATGGCGTGGACCAGCTCAAAGGGGGGCATGGCCCAGGAGATCCAGCGGTTGCCCACATCATAGGTGGAGCGGAAGGCGTGGCCGCACTCTCCCATGACAATGCGCTTGACATTGAGTTTTGCCGCCGCTTCGTAAAAGGCCCTGGCAATACGTCCGGATATTTCATTGTCCCCGGTGAACATGGCCATGTTGCTGTTGTCCCAGCCCGGCATGGACGGCATGGTCCAGTTCATGCCGGCGGCATGCATGATCGCGGCGGCCTGGTAGATCAGCCCCGGCTGGAATTTCGGTTCCGGCGCAATCACCGAATACATGATGTCCGCCCCCTGCTTGTCAAGGGGAATCCGCAGATCTTCAAACTCGTCCCTGGCATCCTCTTCCTGCCACTGCAGGGTGTCGATCCACTCGTCCTCCTTGATCCACATCTGGTTCATGGTGGCAGAATGGGAGTTCACCGTATCCTGGATGTACAAAGGAGAAATCTCAAGCTTATGGCAGATACGCCGGACCAAAAGCATCATGTAGGCGATATCGATCCCAAAGGGACAGTACATGGAACATCTCTTGCAGACATTACACTGAAGATGGGCGATGCGCACCGCCTGCCTGAGAAAATCCGTTGATACATCCCCTTTTTTTCTCACCATCTCCCAGATGGTCTGCTTTACCTTGCCGGCGGGGGAGAAGGCCGGGTCCCTGTCATTGGAGAGAAAAAAACTGCAGGCGTCGGAACAGAGGCCGCAGCGCATGCAGGTTTCCAGATAGGTTTTAAACCTCGCCCCTGTCTCTTTGTGTAGAACCTGGTTGATCACCTCGATGATTCTCTCCCGGGTAAGCCTGGCAAGTCCCTCTTCAACACCCGGGTCCATCCGTGATTCTTTCTGTTTTGTTTCCTTCACTGATTTATTCATTTTACTCGTCTCCTTTTACCTCTTTACCAGTCCCTTGCATGCCTCACTTTACCAAATTCCGATCCCATGTACGCCCTGGTCAGCGGAGCTGTTACCATGTGGGCAAATTTTGAAAAGGGAAGAAAAATAAGAACAAATTCACCGGACAGAACATGGAAAACAACCATCCACCTGTAGGGATCCACCTGGTGGTAGGCCAGAAACCCCGAGACAAAAGGCAGGGCAACGACCAGCAGCAGCACATAATCCTGCCAGGATGTCAGATACCGCACATCCCGAACCATCCTGCGGCGCAGGGCAAAGAAAACCAGGGCACCGATCACGGCAAGGGTCAGAAGATCTGCAACTCGATCATTGAGAGCCGGAAGGGCCACCTGGAAGGACTCATTGAAAAGCACCACATGGGACATCACAAAGAGGGGCAGAATAAAAAGAAGCAGATGAAACAGATAGGAAACTGCATAGTAGAGCGGCCGGATCCTTGTGCTTTTGGGAAAGAACGGAATCAGCCATGCCCCGATGGATCTCAAGCTGTGTTTCAGGGAGATATAGGAAAAGAGATAATGTTCCCTGGCATTGATCTCCCGGATAATCCTGACCACTTTAAAAACAAGCCCGAACAGGCAGACCGACAGTGATATCCATACCATGGGCCCCATGATGAACCCGATAAAGGTATTCATTTACGCCTCCTAAATATACATAAAAAATTCAGTATCCCCCTTCCGCAACGGCAGTTGAGGAACAAAACAGCCAAATGATGGCATTGATCATAACCGGCATAAGGCTAAAGGGAGAGGACTCTTCGCTGATACACCCCTTTTTTGATTCCCTTTAACAGTACTTTTGCATTGTCCGGACTGAACACCGGCTCTGTCATATACTCATACCCGCTGGCAACGGCTCTGTTGTTGACCACCAGATGAAACAGTCCCTGTTTTTCAACCACAGCCGCCACCATGGAGCCGTCATCGCTGATTCCCGGGGGGAAGAGCTTGTCTGCGCAAAGGTGCCACGCCTTACCATCGACAACCAGATCCCACACCTTCTTATCCTTTGCCACAGCAACCAGACAGGAGCCGTTTCTGGAGTAGTGGAGATCACAGATCATTGCATCACAGGAGAAATCCCAGGTTTTATCATTCACAGCAACGGTCCATTTGCCAAAGGTCGTGGAAACCACGGCGGCGATGTCATCGCCCCCGGGGGACAATCTCAACTGCCACAGCTGCTCATACCCGTTTTTCCACAACGGTTCATTGTCTTGGAACAGCCGCCATTTTCCGCCATGCCTTACAGGGGCCAGGACACCGCCGGATTCGAGGAAAACCGGCCGCCACACGGACTGGAACCGTTTATCCCACAGGGAATCATTACAGGCGATGGTGTACTCCTCCCGGTTGAGGCGTGCCCCGCAGGCAATGTTTTTTCCGCTTTTATCAAAAGCGATATCCCAGAGATTCAGAAATGTTCTGTCAAGCACACGGTTGCCGTTCCGTGCCACGGAAAAGAGTCCCTCTTTGAAGGCCTCTATGTCTGCCGCTTTCATGGGGTCCACCTGAACTACGGCGGCGGAATCCCCGGTGTCTGAGAGCACCATGCCGGTCATGTTCTGATAGCCGTTTTCCCAGGGCTGGTCGTTCACCACAACCCCGTACCGGGAATCGTTCTGAAAAGCCGCGGCAAGATATCTGCCGTCTCCATTGCACTGGAGATTCCAGACAAATTCAAACCGGCTGTTCCACTCTTCATTGTTTACATTAACGGTCCACTCTTCGTCATTGCAGCCAAAAACGGCAAACCGGCTGTCAGGGAGGGGAGTCAGACACCACGCCTTTTCATACTCACCATCCCACAGCTCGCCGTTGACA
>JAWOGI010000144.1:0-16409 GCA_046496975.1 Desulfobacteraceae bacterium
CTCCGGCCAGAAATGCTGACCCCTCCGGGCAACTTCAGTCCCATGAAACATGAACAGGGCAGACCCTTGCCTCTTGTCTCCTGCCTCTTGCTTCTTGTTCAGACAAACCGGGGAAGCCAGGTGATGATCCAGGGGCAGAGAATCAACAGCACGATGGTTGCCACATACGCAGGAACGAACAGAGCCACCCCTTTGAACACATCCTTGAGCAGAACATTGTCGGCAACTCCTGCCACCACATAGGTAGTGGCCCCCACAGGGGGGGTTACCGCACCAAGGGTGGTAACAATGGTAATGGTAACAGAAAACCAGACAGGATCGTATCCCATGTTCATGGCCAGGGGAAAGAAAATCGGAATGGTGATCAAAAGGAGGGCCAGGGCATCCATGATGGCTCCGCCGGCAATGTAGATGAGGCTGATGCAGACCATGACAAGGAGATCGGGCATATCCAGCCCTGCCACAAAGGCGGCAAGGTCAAAGGGAATTCGGGTGATGGCAAGAAAACGGCCAAACATCATGGCACCGGCAACGAGCATGATCACCATGCAGGAAATCCGCAGGGTGTCCTTTACCGCCCGTTTGAAATCCTCCCACCCCAGGGTTTTTGTGGCAGCAGCAATGAGGAGGGCAAAAAAAGAACCGGCAGCCCCTGCTTCCGAAGGGGTAAAAAAGCCCAGATAGAGCCCGGCCATGATCAGGCAGAAGAGGACAAGCATCTCCACCGCCCCGGAAAGGGAGGCGATTCTCTCTTTCATGGAACTCTTTTCTGCTGCCCGGCCCAGGCCGGGGGTTACCCTGCAGACCACAGCAACGGTGACCATGAGAAGCAGGGTCAATAAGGCGCCGGCACCAATGCTGCCGTAAAAGAGCTTTGCAATGGACTGTTCCGTGGCAAGACCGATGATGATGAGCACAACACTGGGGGGAATGACCACCCCCAGGGTGGAGCCGCAGGCAATGGCGCCGGTGCTTAGAATCGACGAATACCCGTATTTTTTCATCTCCGGCAGGGCCACGGTGCCCATGGTGGCCGCCGTTGCCGTGTTGGACCCGCAGATGGCGGCAAAGGCGCTGCACGCCATGATGGTGGCCATGGCCAGCCCTCCCTGGATATGGCCGGCCCATTTATGGGCAGCCCTGTAGAGCCGCTTGTTCACCCCGGAGTAAAAGGCGATCTGCCCCATGAAGATAAAAAGGGGAATAACGGTGAGGCCGTATTTGGAGCAGACCGACCAGAACACCGAACCTGTCATGTTCAGCCCGGCATTGACATTGATCACCCAGGAGAATCCTGCAAACCCGACAATGGCCATGGAGAAGCCCACGGGCATGCCAAAGACAAAAAGAAGAAACAACAGGCATAAAATGCCGGCAACACCGGCAATGGCGGGACTCAATTTTCGTCTCCCCCTTTACTGAAAAACTCGCATAGAAAAAAAAGCACCAGAACCGCCGTACCAAAGGACAACACCAGGATAAATGGATAATAGGCAATGCGCAGGGTTTCAGACACCTCGCCCACACTTTTCATGTTCCAGGCCTTTTTAAAGAGCTGGTACGATACAAGGGAAAAAAAAAGGGTGCAGATGACCAGATTGATCTTGTGCAGCACCTGCCTGACCTTTTTGGGAAAGGAATCAAAGAGGATGCTGACGTAGAGGTGTTCTTTCTTGTCATGGGAGTACCCAAAAGAGAGGGCAAAAATCAGGGCTCCGAAGAATCCCATGATCTCAAAGGTGCCCCTCACCGGCATGCCGAACTGGCGCAGCAGAATATTGGCACAGGTGAGAAAAACCATGAGAACGAGAAAACAGCCAGCAAAAAACACCTGGAAGGTGTTGATCTTTTTCAGTATCGCGGATAGTTTCATTGGAAAACCAGCTTATTTTATCTGTTTATAATACGGCCTTTAATCCGTAAAAAACCAATCCTTAGGTTTGGGATATGTTTGCTTTCGCATTAATCGATCATCCCTGAAATGGAGTCAACGATTTCTCTGCCGTCAAACCCTTTCCCGTCGGCCTTTTTTATCCACTCTTCGATGATGGGAGCCAGGGGCGCCTGCCACCCTGCCCTCTCCTGGTCATCCAGGGCGATGAATTCAACCCCCCGGTTTTTAGACCAGGCAACGGCATCATCCACATGGCCGTCCATGTAGGAGCCTGTCCACTCTGCCTGCTCCCGGGCGAGATCCGTCATCACCTTCTGCACATCCCCGGGCAGGGCGTTCCACTTTGACCGGTTCATCACAACGGCAAAAGGATACACAACGGTGTTGGTCATGGTGACATACTTGCAGTCTTCGGCAAACTTGAGATCCTTCATCACCTCCAGAGAGGAGAAAAGGCCCTGGACCACCCCTTTCTGAAGAGCCTCCGGGGTTGAAGACATGGGCATGCCGATCTGGTTGGCACCCCAGGCCTTCAAAATATCGGCAGCCCCGCCCGAGGCCCTCAGATCAAGCCCCCGGATGTCATCAAGGGTCCTGACAGGGCCCTTGGCCATGATGTTTGCCGGAGCCGTTGTGAACATGGTCAACACCTTGACCTTGTCAAAAGCGGCCGGCTTGTACCGGTTGTACAGATCCAGCAGCACAACACTGCCTGTTTTAGAATCGGGGATTCCCAGGGGAAGGCTCACCGCATTGGTCACGGTAAAACGCCCGGGCTGGTATGCCATGCAGAGGCAGCCGATGTCGGCCTGGCCGGCAATCACCCCGTCCATCATTGCTTTGGCCCCGAGAAGGGTGCCGCCGGGAAAGGTGTTGATCCTTACCCTGCCCTCTGTTTTTTTTTTCACCTGGGTTTTCCACCGTTCCATCTGAACACAGGGAAATGTGGGGGCCGGCGGAAAATTGGCATAATTAAGAGTAACCGAACCGGCCGTGGCATCCGCTGTGAAACACGGCAGAACCAGCATGGCAGCGGCAAGGGCTGCAAAGGCAAAACCTTGTAACTGTTTCATATTTTTCTCCTTCTGGTTAAAGATCTTCCAGGGTGAAATCAAACCCCCGTGGATTTGTGACAGCACCAACGATTTCAGCGCTGCCCGGGAGAGCTTCCCCCCCCGTTTCGTCGGTCAAACACCCGCTGGCTCTTTTTCCGGGTCCTGGGCAGGGTGAAAGGAGCGAGGAGTTCGACATCGGCCCTGACAAGCAGACGTCTTCTCACCCTGTCCGATATCAGCGAGGCAAGGACCTTGTGGTCTTCGCCCGTGGTGTTCTCGTTTTTTTCCACCTTGATCACCATGGCATCCCTGCCGTCTCGTCTGTGATACAGGTGGATCTGGAATTCACTGCCCACGCCGTCGATGCCGCTTAAAATCAGATCTATCTGGCTTGGATAGATGTTCACCGCCCTGTAAATGAACATGTCATCGCTTCTGCCCTTGATCCTCCCGTGCCTTGGAAAAGAGAGACCGCAGGGGCACTGTCCGGGAATGATCCGGGTAATGTCATGGGTCCGGTAGCGAATCAGGGGCGAGGCCTCTTTCTTAAGGGTGGTGATGACCAGCTCCCCCTCCTGTCCGGCAGGCAGGGGCGCAAGGGTATCCGGATCAATGATCTCGTAGATGAAAAGATCGTTCCAGAAGTGGATGCCCTGGTGGCAGGTGCAGTCAAGTCCGGTGCCGGGGCCGTAGAGCTCTGTCAGCCCATAGATGTCATAGATCTCCTCTACCCCGAGCAGTTGGCCGATGCGGTCTCTCATGGCTTCACTGTGGCGCTCGGCGCCGAGGATGATCTTGTTCAGGTTGATCCTGGAGAGCAGCCCCCTCCTGTTGACCTCTTCGGCCATGAGAAGCGCCATGGAGGCGGTGGAGCAGAACACCGTGCTCTGCATGTCCACAAGCATCTCCACATGCATGTCAGTGTTGACAGGGCCCATGGGAACAGCCATGGCACCGAACCGTTCACACCCCAGCTGGAACCCTGCCCCTGCCGTCCACAACCCGTATCCAACGGCTATGTGCACCCGATCCCCGGCGGTCATGCCGGCCAGTTCATAGCACCTGGCAAACATGTCCGCCCACACATCGATATCCTTTCTGGTGTAGCACATCACCTTCCGCTTACCGGTGGTGCCCGAGGAGCCGTGGATTCTCACCACCTCTGTTTCATCAACACTTTTCAAGGGAAAGGGATAATCCGCTGCAAGATCTGCCTTGTCAAGGAGCGGCAGCTTTTCAAGGTCGGAAAGGCTCTTTACATCCTCCGAGGTTACCCCTGCTTGATGAAATTTTTTCCGGTAAAGAGGGGAGTGCTTCAATGCGTGGTTTACCGTCCATTGAAGCCCCTGCAGCTGGATCTTTTCAATTTTTTCTGGTGTTAAATCACCCGGGATAAATCCCATTGACAACTCCTTTATATCACAATTTCCTACAATTTTCTGTTAACGCTGACCACTCCATCAAAACTCCGGTCAAATCGCTGGTTCGACCAATGACCTCTGCAACGGTCAAGGCTGCATCACTTCACCGCTGAAAAACCGCGATCAAGGGCCGACAAAGCCGACTGAACCACGGTCTCCTCTTTTTTTGCAAGCCGCAGTCTAACCTGCTCCTTGACGCTGTCCACGGAGCAGATGGAACCAAGGGCCAGAGCGGCACCGAGCATGTAAAGGTTGACAGACCCCGGGCTGTTGTCGATTTTTGCAAGCCGGTTAGCATCCACCTGTTTTATTGTGATGCCCTCGGGTACACGGTCCACAACGGCACCATTGGCAGCGTTGACAACGGCTTCTCCATTGTGTTTGAGAAAACCGCAGTGCTGGTCAAGGGTTTCCGTTTTCAAGGCAATTAAAAGGTCGGCATGGCCCGGCCGGATCAGGGGACTTTGGAAATCTCCCCCCTTGAGATGGGATATGACAATGCCGCCCCTCTGGGCCATTCCATGGGTTTCCGAGGTGAGCACTGGGCTGCCGCCATCCATAAAGGCCTGGGCAAGCAGACGTGTGATAAAGAGAACCCCCTGGCCGCCAACTCCGCTGATGACTATCTGTCTGTTCATGTTTTTTCCACTTCCCCGTCAATGGAAACGGACAGGGCATCCGCCTCCAGGATTATCGATTTTTTCGGGCAGACCTGGATACAGGCACCGCAACCGGTACACAGGGTTTTGTCAACCGTTACCCTCTCCGCTTCAAGGTCCATGACAAGGGCCGGACATTCAAAATGGGAGGTGCAATACCCGCACCCGTCACAGGTCTCTGCAATGCCAATGGATCTGTAGTTTTTTTCCATCTCTTTTTTTGACAGGGAAAGCAGACACGGAGAGCGTGAAATCACCACGGCAGGCCCGTTTTGACGGGCATGGGCAAGGGCCTCTTTCAACAGGGGAAGAAAGGTCTTCCCCTCCATGGGATCTGCTGTTTTCAAGTATTCAACCCCGCAGCCGAGAACCAGTTTTTCAAGATTTACCGCTGCCACATCGTGCCCGAGAATGTCTTTGCCCGTTGCCGGGGTGGGCTGGTTGCCTGTCATGGCAGTGGTTCGATTATCAAGGATCACAAGAAGTATCCTGGCCTTGTTAACAACCGCATCGATAAGGGCCGGAATCCCTCCGTGGAAAAAGGTGGAATCCCCGATGGTGGCCACGATGGGGGGACGGTGGGCATCATCATAGGCCAGGGAAAACCCCGCTGCCTGGCTGACGGCAGCCCCCATGCAGAGAACGGTGTCCACCCCGCCAAGGTTCATGCCCAGGGTGTAGCAGCCGATGTCACTGGTGTATATTCCCTTGGGGGCGGCCCTTTTGATGGCAAAAAAGCTGGCCCTGTGGGGACATCCGGCGCAAAGGGTCGGACGTTTGCCCGGTTTGGCCTCAAGCTGCCGGCACACGGTTTCAAGCGCTAAAAAATCGGTGATGACCTGCTCGATGGTCTCGGGGAGCAGCTCACCGGTTTTGGGAACATGGCCGCTGTTTTTTCCCTTAACCCTGTCCCGTCTTCCAAGCTGCATCTCGATGACACCAGCTGTCTCTTCGAGCACCAGGATCTCTGAATGGTCCGCCAGGATGAATTCAATAAAATCTTTGTGCAACGGAAAGGGCTGAACCACCTGGTAAAGGGCCACTTTCTGCTTTGATGCAAGCTCCCTGACAATATCCCTGGCATGGGCGGCCGCCACTCCGGAGACCACCAGGGCCTTGTCACTTTCGACATCCGGTGTCAAACAGACAGGAGCTGTGGGTGGGTAGGCGGCAATTTTTCTCAACTTCTCTTCCAGCTCGTTGTGCAGCTGGTAGCGAAACTTCGGGGTGGCAGCCCATCGACCGGGATTTTTTTCAAAGGAGGCCCTGCTTTGGCTTTGTGCTATCGTCCGGGTTTCAATATCCTGGCGGGCATGGCACACCCTTGTGGTGGGCCGTATCATCACCGGAATCTCAAAGGCTTCTGAAAGGGTGAACCCGGTTTCTGCCATCTGCCGTGCCTGTTCCGGAGAGTCCGGGTCCAGCACGGGAATCTTTGCCGCCATGGCAAAGAGCCTTGAGTCCTGCTCGGTCTGGGAGGAATGGGGCCCCGGGTCGTCGGCGCTGATCACGAGGAAACCGCCCTTTACTCCGAGATAAGCCGCACTCATAAAGGGGTCGGCGGCCACGTTGAGGCCCACCTGCTTCATTGCCACGGCACTTCTCAATCCGGCAACACTGCCCGTATAGGCGATCTCAAAGGCAACCTTTTCATTGACGGCCCATTGCACGTGGAGTTTGTCCAGGTTTTCCGCCGTTTTCCAGAACGCCACGGCGGGCAGGATCTCCGATGACGGGGTGCCGGGATAGGCCGTTGCCATGGCACAGCCGCTTTCCACAAGTCCCAGGGCCAGGGCTTCGTTGCCCAGCATTAAATTCATATTTTTCGGTTTTGACACTGTTGTCTCCTTATTTTCCGCCCCGTTCCAGGGCAGCCAAACATGACTTAGAATTTCTGTTTGTCCAGAAGTTTTAAAGCCACAGAGTCTTTGCTTTTCAGTATTTTCGACCCCCGTGTTATCTTGCACAGGCTGATATTGTACTTTTCGGCAATTTTCCGCTGGGTCATGCCCTTGTGAAGATCGGATAGCAGTTTCCACCGCAGGGAAAGATCTTCAAGTTCTCCCGGTGTAAAAATCTCTTGAAAAAACTGGCTCAGTTCATCAATATCCTGTATGGTTAGAATCTCTTTTAAGAGTTCCCGGTCAACGGTCATTGGCTTTTCCTCTGCAACGATTGATGGAAAAACTCGATAATCGAGTAATATGTGCTCATTGCCGTAACGCAGAAAGCAAATAAAAAGACCAGTTGCATTGGTGTTTTTTTTGTTTCTGCACGGAGAAACATACACCATTGTGAATTTTTATCAACCCCTTTTTGGCTTTTATCATCCCACTGCCGGATTGTCCCGGCGGTTGGACCGTGGACCCTGCTCCCCGCCGAAATTGAAATTTGTTTTTCAGACGAGCTCTTTTCTTGACTATCTGCAAAGTATAATGTTACTTAAAATGGGCTTGGTCATAACATCGGCCGCTCGTCACATTTGGCGGGCCAACGGGGTCAGGCTTTTGTTATTGACGTTATCGGACAGAAAAGCACAATCAAACCACAAAGCACACGATAATGTTAATAACGAAAGCCTGACCCCACCCCAAGGTGGCCGATGTTATGACCAAGCCCCTTAAACCCAGGCTGTCGGAAATACCCGTACCCGGATTAACAAGAGCCCGTCACAGGAGGAGAAAACATGGAAATCATCGGCATCGATGTGGGGTTTGGATTTACAAAGGCTTACAATGGCTCAAACTCTGTTATCTTTAAATCAATAACAGGAGATGCCACAGACATACAGTTCAACCCCGGCATAGGTCAAGACGATTCTGTCTCCAACCTCCATGTGACCATTGATAACAAATCCTATTTTCTTGGCAATTTTGCCGAAGCCCAGTCCAGGACCTGGGATTTCACCCTGGAGCAGGAGAAACTCCTGTCCGATTTTGTTAAAATCCTGGCCATCACCGCCGCCGGGGTCTGCAGTGAGGGATCAAGGCCCATCAAGGTCGTCTCCGGTCTGCCGGTAGGGTTTTACAAGCGGGACAAAAAACGTTTCAAGGAGGCCATCACAGGAGAGCATGAGATCACCTTTCACAACCAGAACGGTAGGGATGTCACCAAAAAGATCAACATCACTGCCGTGCAGATGATCCCCCAGCCCATTGGCAGCATATTCAACCATATCATGGATGACAGCGGCAGGATTTCCGACAGGGAGCTCTCCATGCAGAAAATCGGTGTCATCGACATCGGCTTTCGGACAACGGATTTTTCTGTGTTTGACCATCTCAAATATATTGAACGCAGCTCCACAACCATGGACACCGGTATTTCCAAATGCTTCTCTGTCATTGCCAACAAACTCAGGGAGGAGAGCAAGGTGAACGTGGAGCTCTTTCGCATGTATCACTTCATTGAAAAGGGGATGGTCAAAATCAGGGGCAAGGAGTACAATATTGCCAACCTTAAAAAAAGGGTGTTCTCCCATGCCGCCTCGGCCATTGCATCGGATGTGAACCGGTTGTGGCAGGATGACTGGGACATCGATTCCATCTTCCTCTCCGGAGGGGGGAGCACGGAACTTGCCCAGTATCTTCAGGAGGAAATCCAGGGACATGTTGTCCCTGTTTCAACCAGCGGTGATGCCAGGCTGAACAATGTTTACGGATATTTAAAATTTGGAAGATACAAATGGGGCCATTCAGAACCCCCAAAGACTTCAACGCCTCCTGCTGAGCCATCCGGTCCTGACAGCAGCGGCACTCCAACGGAAAAAGCCAAGCCCCAATCCCAATCCCCGGGCGACCCCCACACCCCCAAAAACGGCAAAGGCATGTCCTGGCTTAAAAGACAATCGTAAAGGAATTCCATGAACCAGAAACGAGTGGCAGAAATCCTGGACCAGGTGGAAAAAGGGGTTATCTCTGCCAGAGATGCAAAGAATCAGTTCAAGGACTTTTTCTTTGAAGACATTGACTACGCCCACGTCGATCACCACAGGTCCATCCGCAAAGGTTTTCCCGAGGTGATCTTTGGCCAGGGCAAAAGTTATGAGCAGATCATTGGTATCATGCAGTCCATGGCACACCACGAGGAGATCATCCTTGTCACCAGGCTCTCAGGGGAAAAAGCCCTGGAGGTTCAAAAAATTTTCAGCCAGGCCAGGTATGACCAGGAGGCGGGGATGCTTGTCCTGGAAAGCCGACCTCCCGAGATAAAGGCAAAAGGGGAAATTTTGATCATCTCCGCAGGGACATCGGACATTCCCGTGGCAAAGGAAGCCCAGATCACGGCCCAGGCCATGGGAAACCGGGTAAATACTTTGTATGATGTGGGCGTGGCAGGCATCCACAGGCTGTTTGCCCATAAAGAACTCATGGACAAGGCAGCGGTGATAATTGTTGCTGCCGGCATGGAAGGCGCCCTGCCAAGTGTGGTTGCCGGCATGGTCAAGGCCCCTGTGATCGCCGTTCCCACCAGTGTCGGTTACGGCACCAGCTTTAACGGCATCACGGCCCTCCTTGGCATGCTCAACTCCTGCAGCTCCAACATTGCCGTTGTCAACATCGACAATGGCTTCGGCGCCGGCTACATGGCCTCGACCATCAACCAGATGGGGGGATCAAGCCCGCCGGAAAGGAAAGCCGAATAGTGATTACTGTTTTTTTCCTTGACATTCATGATCAACCCGTATAGACCTTAAAAAACAGTGCTAAAAAAAAGGGTATTCAAAACAGACAAATGAAAAACATTACTATTATCAACGTGCTTCTCTCTCTTATTCTCGTGGATGTGATTATTGTCACTCTACGGAGAAAAGGCTGACTATGGCATAAGCATAATAATAATTAACACAAAGCCGTTATCAGCCCCGAAAAGCTGATAGCGGCTTTTTTATTTTGGAGAAAAAACATGAGAAGCGATATTGCAAAAAAAGGCGTTACAAGGGCACCCCACAGAAGCCTCATGAAGGCCGCAGGGTTTACCGACGAGGAGATAAAGCGTCCCCTGGTGGGCATTGCCAACTCGGCCAACGAGCTCGTTCCCGGGCACATGCACCTGGACTCCATTGTCAAGGCAGTCAAGACAGGGGTTTCCATGGCCGGGGGAACGCCCATGGAGTTTTCCACCATCGGGGTGTGCGACGGCATTGCCATGAACCATAGGGGGATGCACTACTCCCTGGCAAGTCGTGAACTCATTGCCGACTCCATCGAGGTGACCGCAACGGCCCACCCCTTTGATGCCATTGTCATGGTGCCCAACTGCGACAAGATCGTACCCGGCATGCTCATGGCTGCGGCCAGGCTCAACATCCCCTGCGTTGTCATCAGCGGAGGCCCCATGTTTGCCGGTAAAAACCCTGAAAACCGCCACCATAAAATCGACCTGGTCTCTGTCTTCGAAGCCGTGGGCAAGGTGCGGACAGGCAGGATGTCCGAAGATCAGCTGGAAGCCGTTGAAAATGCCGCCTGCCCCACCTGCGGCTCCTGTGCCGGCATGTTCACGGCCAATTCCATGAACTGCCTCACCGAGGCCATCGGCATGGGTCTGCCGGGCAACGGCACCGTCCCCGGCCCCATGTCGGAACGGCTCCGCCTGGCCAAAAAGGCCGGCATGGCTGTCATGGATCTTTTCAACAGCAACACCACCCCGGACAAAATCCTCACCGAACAGGCCTTCAAAAACGCCCTGGCCGTTGACATGGCCCTTGGCTGCTCTACCAATACGGTGCTTCACCTCAAGGCCATTGCAAAGGAGGCCGATGTGAGCATCGAACTTGACCTTATCAACGAAATCAGCAAAAAGACCCCCCATCTCTGTTCTCTGAGCCCCGGGGGCAGCGACCACATCGAAGATCTCTACTATGCCGGCGGCATCCAGGCGGTGATGAAAGAGCTGTACAATGCCGGGATGATAAAAGGGGAGCCTGTCACCGTCACCGGCACCACGGTGGCAAAAAACCTGGAAGCCGCTGAAATAAAGGACAGAAAGGTGATCCGCCCGGTAAACAATCCCTATCACAAAGAGGGGGGGCTTGCCATCCTCTTTGGCAACCTTGCCGTGGACGGATGTGTGGTCAAGCAGTCTGCCGTCAAGGAGAAGATGCTCACCCACCAGGGGCCGGCCCGGGTCTTCGACTCCGAGGAGGAGGCCACCCGGGCCATCATGGACAACGGCATCAACAAAGGAGATGTGGTTGTGATCCGGTATGAAGGCCCGGCCGGAGGTCCCGGGATGCGGGAGATGCTCACCCCCACATCGGCCCTGGCAGGCATGGACCTTGACGGAGACGTGGCCCTGATTACCGACGGCCGGTTTTCCGGGGGAACAAAAGGGGCCTCCATTGGCCACGTATCCCCCGAGGCCATGAAAGGAGGGGTGATAGCCCTGGTAGAGGAAAACGATTCCATCAGAATCGATATCCCGGGAAAAACCATTGAGCTCCTCGTCTCCAAAGAAGAACTTCAAACCCGGCAGAACCAGTGGAAAAAACCGGAAATGAAAATCACAACAGGATACATGGCAAGATACGCCAGACAGGTCTCGTCGGCAGGAAACGGGGCTGTTTTTAATTAAAAAAGGAAAAAAAATGAAGCTTTCAGGAGCGCAGATTCTGGTCAAGATGATCAAAGACCAGCAGGTCGATACTATCTTTGGCTACCCGGGAGGCGCTGTCATCGATATTTACGAAGAATTGTCCCGCCACCGGGATCTTCGCCATATCCTTGTCCGCCACGAACAGGGAGCCGTTCACGCGGCAGACGCCTATGCCAGGGCAAAGGGAAGCGTGGGGGTGGCCCTGGTGACATCGGGACCCGGGGCCACCAACACCGTCACCGGAATTGCCTCGGCCTACATGGACTCCATCCCCGTTGTAATATTTACCGGCCAGGTGCCAACGGCCCTCATCGGCAACGATGCCTTTCAGGAGGTGGACATTGTCGGCATCACCCGGCCCTGCACCAAGCACAACTACCTGGTCAAGGATATCAGGAACCTGGCCAAAACAGTGAAACAGGCCTTTTACCTTGCCCGGTCGGGACGGCCCGGGCCTGTGCTTGTGGACCTGCCCAAGGATATCATGGCAGCCACCGTGGAATTTGAAACACCCGAGGATATCAGGCTTAAATCCTACAATCCCACCTACGATCCCAATAAAAAGCAGATCTCAAGGGTTGCCGAGCTCGTCAAAAAGGCAAAAAGACCGCTGATTTTTTCCGGCGGAGGTGTGGTGATCTCCAAGGCCTCCCAGGAGGTCACGGACCTTGCCACCATGGCGGATATCCCCGTCACCGCCTCCCTCATGGGGCTTGGCTCCTTTCCCGGCTCCTCTCCTCTCTGGCTTGGAATGCCCGGAATGCACGGCACCTACCGGGCCAACATGTCCATGGCCAATTGCGACCTTATGATCGCCGTGGGGGTAAGATTTGATGACAGGGTCACCGGAAAGATCGAAAAATTTGCTCCCGAGGCGAAGATCATCCAGATCGACATCGACCCCACATCCATACGGAAAAATGTGGAGGTGGCCTGTCCCATTGTGGGAGACTGCAAAACAACCCTTGCCCTGCTCAACACCATGCTGGAAAAAGAAGACTTCTCGGTCCAGAAAGATCAGAGAAAAGAGTGGCTTGAACAGATCAGTAGATGGAGGTCCGAATCCCCCCAGAGATACGAACAAAACAGCGACACCATCAAGCCCCAGTATGTGATAGAACAGCTCCACCGGGCAACGAAGGGAGAGGCCATCATCACCACGGAAGTTGGCCAGAACCAGATGTGGGCGGCCCAGTATTACCATTTTGACAAACCCAACCATTTCATCACATCCGGAGGACTCGGCGTCATGGGATTCGGCCTGCCGGCGGCCATTGGCGCCAAGGCGGCCTGCCCTGAAAAAACCGTTGTGGACATCGCCGGGGACGGCAGTATCCAGATGAACATACAGGAGCTGATGACAGCTGTGGAGTCCAACCTTCCAGTGAAAATCGTTATTCTCAACAACCGATACCTGGGCATGGTCCGGCAGTGGCAGGAGCTGTTCTATGATAAGAACTACGCCTGCACCAACATGGAGATGGCCCCGGATTTCATCAAACTCGCCGAAGCCTACGGGGCAACGGGCCTCAAGGCCACCAAACCCCATGAGGTGGAAGCGGTGCTCTCCAAAGGTCTTGATACCCCGGGAACGGTGATCATGGAGTTTGTTGTTGAACGGGAAGAATCGGTCTATCCCATGGTTCCCGCTGGAAAGGGATTAACGGAAATGCTGCTGGTATAAAGGGAGATTGAAATATGAACAGAGAGAAACATCTGCTATCCATTGTCGTGGATGATGAACCCGGTGTCCTGTCACGGATTGCAGGCCTTTTCAGCGGCAGGGGGTACAACATCGAAAGCCTCAGCGTTGCACCCACGGCCAGGCCGGACATCTCCCGGATCACCATGGTCACAAGGGGGGGGGACCACATTATTGAACAGATCAAAAAACAGCTGAACAAGCTGATCAATGTCCTCACCGTCACCGACCTCACCGATAAAAAATATGTCATGAGGGAGCTCTCCTTGATCAAGGTCCATGCCAGGCCGGAACAGAGGGCGGAAATCCTCAGGATTGTTGATATCTTCAGGTGCCGGGTCGTTGACGTGGGCCATGATCACTACACCATCGAGGTGTCCGGTGATGACGGAAAACTCAAGGCCTTTATGAACCTTTTAACGCCCATGGGAATCATCGAGGTGGCACGAACCGGCTCCATCGCCCTTGCAAGGGAGAACGGCCATTGAGGCTGTGTTATGGAACAGCCGCGGGCCGCATGCCCACAACCAAAAATACCGTCAAAAAGCACAACCGGAATCAAGGCTTGTCAGCCTTGATCACATGGCACGGCGGACAACCCCTATTACAACAGGCATTAAAATGCAGACGATACAATTATACGACACAACACTGAGGGACGGGATGCAGGGGGAAAACATCTGTTTCTCCCCTGAAGACAAGTTGAAAATTGCCAGACGGCTGGACGATATAGGGGTTCACTATATTGAAGGGGGATGGCCCGGTTCCAATCCCAATGCCCTGCGCTTTTTTGAACTGGCCAGATCCCTGGAATTTAACCATGCAAAACTTGCAGCTTTTGGGGCCACACGGCGGCCGGACACCGCACCGTCAAAAGATGAAAACCTCGCTGCCCTGCTTGAAAGCCGGGCACCGGTGGTCACCATTTTTGGAAAATCCTGGGACCTCCACGTTGAAAGGGTGATGGCCAACACCCTCCATGAGAACCTCGCCATGATCCAGGAGAGCATCGCCTTTCTTTTGGACCACAACCGGGAAGTGATCTACGATGCCGAACACTTCTATGACGGGTATTTGGAAAACCCGGAGTATGCCGTCAACACCCTCATGGCCGCGATCAGGGGAGGATGCCGTACCATTGTGCTCTGTGACACCAACGGCGGCACCCTGCCCCATGATATCGAGGAGATCACCTCCAAAGTGCGCCAGGGAATCGAGGAAAAAGGGTATCCCGGGGTACGTTTCGGCATCCACGCCCACAACGACTGCAGCATGGCCGTTGCCAACTCCATATCGGCGGTGCGGTCGGGGGCGGTCATGGTCCAGGGCACCATCAACGGATATGGAGAGCGGTGCGGCAATGCCGATCTCACCTCGGTCATACCGGTGCTGGCCTTGAAGATGAAACGAGAGTGCATCTCGGAGAGCAACCTTAAAAAACTGAAACCCCTTTCCAGGTTCATCAGTGAAACGGCCAACATGACCCCGTTAAACTCCCGGCCCTTTGTGGGAAAAAGCGCCTTTGCCCACAAGGGCGGCATCCATGTCAGCGCCGTTGTCAAAGAGTCAAGGGCCTATGAACACATTGCCCCGGAGCTTGTGGGCAACAAGAGAAGGGTTCTGGTGTCGGAGCAGTCCGGCAAGAGCAATATCGAGTACAAGGCAAAAGAGATGGGGCTGGATCTGGACAAGCGAGGCCATTTTGGAAAAAAGATCGTCTCCAGCATCAAAGAGCTGGAGGATGAGGGCTTCCAGTTTGAGGTCGCCGAAGGCTCCCTCAAGATCCTCATGGAAAAGCTGACCAATCAGTTCACCCCCCACTTTGAGCTGGAGTCCTTCCGGGTGACCATTGAAAAGGACAAGGAGAAGCCCTGCTACGCCTACGCCATGATAAAAATAAGGGTTGACCATGAAACGGTGATCACCGCAGCCGAGGGAGACGGACCGGTCAGCGCCCTGGACAATGCCCTGAGAAAGGCCCTGTCGGAGATCTTCCCCGATATCAATGAGATGCACCTGGTGGACTTCAAAGTGCGGGTCATGGAAGGCAGCGACGGAACAGATGCCAAGGTCCGCGTCATCATCGAATCCAGGGATCAAGACAATATTTTCAGCACCATCGGCATTTCCGAGGATATCATCGAGGCAAGCTGGCAGGCACTGGCCGACAGTTTTCAGTACAAACTTTCCTTGAACAGCAGACCCTGATCCCGGTGTGAACCAACGGATTTTCCGGAGTTCCGGTGGGATTTGAACAAAAACAATCAGGAGAAGAAAATGGAACAAGACAACCGTGTCATCATATTTGACACCACATTGAGGGATGGCGAGCAGTCTCCAGGGGCCAGCATGAACCCGGCAGAGAAGCTGCGCATTGCCACCCAGCTTGAAAAACTCGGGGTGGATGTCATCGAAGCCGGGTTTCCCGCGGCATCTGAGGGGGATTTCAATGCCGTGAAAATGATCGCTGAAAAACTCGAAAAAACAGAGGTCGCCGCCCTGTGCCGGACATCTAAAAGCCACATCGCCCGGGCCTGGGAACCCATCCAGCAGGCAAAAAAACCGAGGATCCACACCTTTATTGCCACCTCGGACATCCACATGACTTACAAGCTCAATATGTCAAGAAAAGAGGTCATAGCCAGTGCCGTCGAGGCCGTTGCGTACGCCGCCACTTTCACCGACAACATCGAGTTCTCCGCCGAAGACGGCTCAAGGAGCGACCCGGACTTTCTCTGCGAAATTTTTGCGGCGGTGATAGAGGCCGGGGCAAAAACGGTGAACCTGCCCGACACGGTGGGGTATGCGGTGCCCGAGGAGTTCGCAGGCCTTGTCAAACACGTCATGGACAACACGGCCAACATGGAGAGAGCCGTTTTAAGTGTCCACTGCCACAACGACCTGGGCCTTGCCACGGCAAACACCCTGGCCGCCATCAGGGCCGGTGCCCGGCAGGCGGAAGTGACCATCAACGGCATTGGCGAGCGGGCCGGCAACACCTCCCTGGAAGAGCTTGTCATGTCCCTTGGCACACGACCCAATTATTTTCCTGAGAAAACATCCATTGACACCACAGGGCTCTAC
>JAWOGI010000189.1:0-4257 GCA_046496975.1 Desulfobacteraceae bacterium
GAGGCAGCCGGTCCGGGGCATTGTCCGTAGCGGTTTTGAGCGGCAGCGGTCAGCATGGACGCTGAAGGAGCTGCCGCTCACCTCGGAGCAAATCTTGGATGATTTGCGTGACTCGAAGAGGAGCCCTGGCTCCATGAGCGTAGGGCAATGCCCCGGATCGGCTGCCGGCGCACCACGACTTTCATATAAAACCCGAAACAGGATCTACCCTTGAAAAAATACGTCAAAAAAACAGGCTTCATCCTTGGCATTGGTTTCATCCTTGCCGGCATCGCGTGCTCTGCCGGGGTGTGGACCCTTGCCAAATTTGCCCGCACCCCGCTGGAGCAGAATCAATCAGACCAGACACCCTCCTCTGCCGCCGCTTTTTCCGTGCGTTCCGGCCAGGCTTTGAAGACCATTTCAAACAACCTGGAAACAAAAAAGATCATCACAAGCAGTTTGCTGTTTCAGATCTATGCCCGGTATAGAGGCCAGGCCGGCAGTATAAAAGCCGGTGAATACGTTATGTCCCCGGCCATGAGTCCGGAAGAGATCCTTGGCGTGCTGGTCAAGGGGACGGTCAAGCTCTACCGCCTCACCGTACCGGAGGGGCTGACCATCGAAGAGACAGCCGTTCTTGTTGAAAAGGCGGGGTTGGGTACACAAGAGATGTTTACCGCCGGGGCCAGGGACAGAGAATTTGCCGAAAAACTGGGGATAAGCGCACCCTCCCTGGAGGGATACCTCTTTCCGGAAACCTATTTTTTTCCCAAAAACAGCAGCGTTAGAACCATTATCACCACCATGGTAGAGAGGTTCAACATTGTCTTTTCCGACCAGTGGCACCAGAGGGCCAAAGAGATGGGAATGAGCCGCCACGACATTGTGATTCTTGCATCCATTGTGGAAAAAGAGACCGGAGACGCATCGGAACGGCCCATCATTGCATCGGTATTCCACAACAGGCTGAAAAAGGGAATGCGCCTGGAAAGCGACCCCACTGTCATCTACGGCATGCCGGATTTCAACGGCAACATCACCCGCCGGGACCTCCGGACAAAGACCCCCTACAACACATACAAAATAGCCGGACTGCCCCTTGGTCCCATTGCCAATCCGGGCAAGATGTCCCTGAAAGCCGTTTTGTTTCCCGCCAATACCGACTTTCTCTTTTTTGTGTCCAAAAAGGACACCACCCATAAATTTTCAAGAACCCTCCGGGAGCACAACCGGGCCGTTAGAAAATACCAGCTCAATCATTGAACCGGTTCAGGTAGACAATAAGGGCCCCGCTTTTGGATCTCTTTTTTCTGTCCCATTCAAACCAGAGCACGCTCCCCTCTTTTTTCAGCCTGGCGAGCAGGTCTGCGACCACATCGGGGAGCACCGCCCCCTGGGGGGAATGAATTCCCCTGCCCACAACGATGCGCAGGGTAAAGTGACCGTTTCGCCTGGCTGTCCGGACAAAAGAGACAACCCTTGCTTCCGCCTCAAACGCGGTCTGCCCATGAAGGTCCAGCTTTTTTTCAGGAGGCGGGTACCGCTTCAGCCGCTTTTTCAGAGGAACAGGATCCGGCGCCGGTTTATCCTTTTTTGCCAGAAGCAGGGCATCTGTTTTCCTGCCCTTGATTGAAGCATCGATGAGGCGGGAAAAAGCCCTGGCATCTTCATCCCTGGCGTTGTCATAAAACATCTTTGACAGGGGCGCTGCTCCGTCCAGGAGAGGCAGTCCGTGCCTGTCTGTTTTTACCTTCTTTTTTTTGCCAAGTGCATCCGGGAAGCTTTCTCTTCTCCTGCCTCCCCCGGAACCTTGCTGTTCTGCCTCTCCCCGGCAACCGTATCCAGGACCGGAGGCCTTTTCTTCATCATTGATGCCTGCCTCGGTATCCCGGTTCTCCCCCCGGCCCGGTGCAGGAGATTCCGAAGCGACTCTGCCGGATTTTTTTCCACGAAAGGAATCCCCGTTTTCATGATCGTCGCAGGTAAACAGAGAGACAATATCATCTTCCCTGGTGAACACGGGAATACCGTTCTTGTTTTTTTGACAGGAGGCCCTCTTTTTTTTCTTTTTCCAGAACATCATTAAAGCATACGGCACCACGGCTCTTTTTTCAAGAAAAAGAAGCTGGGAAACCTGACAATCCCGAAAATTCAGCACAAGTCAATCAGAATTGATCAATGGGCAATGCTTTGATTGACTTTAAAGACGTATCCTGATATTAAAGGGCCTATGAATATTGGAGATATTGTAGAATACATAGACCAGCAGAAAATCATCACAGCGGTCATCATCCAGATAAAAAAACAGCGCCTGAGGCTGCTCACTGAAAACAACCGCGAGGTAAACCTTTCAGCCAGCAGACTCCTTGACATCTCCCGGGAATGTCTTGACATGTCAGGCACAAGGGATTTCCTGGTGAAAAGCCTGAAAAAAAAGGCCCAGGCAAGAGAAGCCCTGTGCTTGACCATTGATGTCAAAGAGCTGTGGGAACTGCTGTACGAAGATGAAGAGGCCGTTGACCTTGCCACCATGACGGTTTTCTGCTTTGATCCCCCCCTCACCCCGGACCATGAATCTGCTGTGACAAGGGCCTTTTTCAAGGATAAACTCTACTTCAAGTTTGGAAAAAACATCTTTACCCCCCATACCGTTCAGCAGATCGAGACCACCCGGAAACAGATCAAGGCGGCCCAAAAGAGGGAACGGCTCATCAAGGAGGGAGAGACCTGGATCAAGAAAATGCTCACCGGTTCGGTCAACGGGTCAAAAACCTGTGATTCTGAAATCATCAATATCCTCAAGTGGTATTATATCCTTGAAAAGGAGAGCAAATCGGCTGCCACGGCCAGAGAAATGCTCTCCAGGGCAGGGATCGAGTCTCCAAACCAGATTTTTTCCCTGCTTGTAAAGGCCGACATCTGGCACGAGGATCAGAACATCGACCTGATCCGCATGGACATCCCCCTGGATTTTTCCGACAGCATCATGAAAAAAGCAGATGAGATCAGTGAAGCAAAAAATTTTGACGGCTTCAAAAATGATTTCCTGCGCAGGGATCTCACCGATCTCCCCTGCATCACCATAGACGGCCAGTCCACCCTTGACTACGACGATGCCATCAGTCTTGTAAAACAGGAGGACGGTTACGTTTTGGGCATTCACATCATTGATGTGGCTGAACTGATCAAGGACAACGATCTTCTGGACAGGGATGCCAGGGAGAGGGGCACCTCCATCTACATGCCCGACGATAAAATCCCCATGCTGCCCCCGAGACTCTCCGAAGACATGTGCAGCCTCAAGGAAGGAGAAATCCGTCCCGGTATCAGCACCCTTGTCCGGCTGAACCGTTTTTTTGAGATCATCGACTACGAGGTCGTTGCCAGCGTCATCAAGGTTCACAAACAGATGACCTATACCGAAGCCAACATGCTCAACGGCGAGGATGATCCCATCACCACCCTTCACAAGGCAGCCACGGTATTACGGGAAAAACGGCTGAAAAACGGTGCAGTGAGCATCACCCTGCCCGAAGTCAACATCTGGCTTGATGACAATGGTGAAATCGGGATTTCCAGGATCGACCGGGAGAACCCTTCACGCATGCTGGTATCGGAGATGATGATCCTTGCCAACTCCCTCATGGCGGAATTCCTCTCCACCAACAATGTCCCCGGCATTTTCAGGTCCCAGCCCGACCCCAAAAAACGTCTTTTTTCAGGCATAGAGCATGACATCTTTTTAAACTGCCTGCAGCGAAAACAGCTGAACCGTGCCATGATCGGGACCAAACCGGAAAACCATGCAGGACTCGGGGTAAGCGCCTATGCAACGGTTACCTCGCCCATCAGACGCTACTATGACCTCATCAACCAGCGCCAGATCAGAAGTGTTCTGGGATACGAAAAAGGCTACTCCAAAGATGATCTTGACAACATGATCATGGTCCTGGACCTGCCAGTGGGCAATGCCGGCAGGATGCAGTTCCAGCGAAAACGGTACTGGCTTTTCAAACACCTTGAGACCAGAAAAGGGGCTTCCCTTGAAGCCATGGTGCTGGATTCCTACCGGGATTTCTATTCTGTCATGATCAAGGAGTACATGCTGGAGTGGAAAATCCCCTCAAGCGGCATCAAACTGGAACCCGGGGATCACCTGCGCATCACCATCCAGCACGTAGATGCCCGGCGCAACCAGTTGTCCCTCTTCGTATAACCCCCATGAACAGTGTGCTCACAACAAAACATGAAAGCCATCAGCCATCAGCCGTCAGC
>JAWOGI010000286.1:0-6226 GCA_046496975.1 Desulfobacteraceae bacterium
TCATCATCAGCTGGTTTTCCCCTGTGACGGGATTCACCGCGCACCCGGGAGCCACAACAAGCCCTGCCCCTGCCATCAGTGAATAGCCGAGAAACTGCCGCCTGGTAATGTCTGTTATCACTGTATAGTCCTTTCCATGGAAGTTAACATCAAACACCGAAACCTGTCCGCTTGATAATCGTTTCGGCCACATCCCCTGATTCGCGGCCCCCTAATTTTTAATAAACGCACCAACCAGTATGAAAAAAATCCCCACGGCCATGAGCAGCTGGTAAAAGGGCAGTCCATTGATGAGGAACTCCCCCCCCTGCTGCAGAACATCAAAGGGAAGGTGATCGGCAAAATTGTACAGATAACTGTTCCCAAGGTCCCCGAGAAAGATCTCCCGCCACTGGTTGTTCACATCCATCAAATAGGAGAGGGCCTGATATCCGAGCAGGAGAAGCCCGCTGATCAAGGAAATAAACCCAAACACTGTCATGTTGTTCATCATAGTATGGCCTTTAGTTTCTTATCTCTAATTTTTGTGTTTTTTTGGCAAAAGAATCAGAAAGCCTCTTTGGTTCTGGCTTGTCCAGGTTAGGCTTGGGATATGAGTTTTGCTTTAGCAAGGCACGAGCCTACTTTAATGTTGATTATCGGCAATCCAGTATTTTATCGATTTTTCCTGCTTCCGTCAAAAAAACGATCTGCTTTTTCTTCACCTTCCGGTCAAACCGGTTTTTACACCAGAACACAACGGTCACCTTGTAAAGACCGTTGTCAAGGAGCACCACCGGGCTCCATGAAAGGTAGCCCACCGAATCCGGCCTGGCCTCTGTGGTTTTGTGGTAATAAACCACCTGCTCCACAGAATTGTCATAGGCATCATTGTGGGGCGGCCTGGCAAAGGCGTTTTCCCCGCCGCCAGGCAGCACCCCGGTCAAAAGAACACCCATCAGCAAGATTTTAAGAAAAAAGAGTCTTTTCATCATACCCATTTATATGCCGCCTTGCGTGTAGAGTCAATTATTTTTCCTTCGTGCTCTTCGTGTTCTTCGTGGTTTAAGAACAGTTTTATACTGTTTGCCGGAAAAATGAGGTCTGCCCTTTTCCGGTATAATTTGATATAACGGCCATGAGCAGCGCACTCACACCAAACACTGAAACTTGAATATTGAAAAGAGGACGAATGAGCAGAACAGGTTCCACATTTAAACAAGTAGGGGTTGCCTCTTTCATCATGATGGCCTCGGTGTTTGCCAGCCGCATCATCGGGCTGGCAAGGGAGATCGCCATTGCCTATGCCGGAGGTGCAGGGGCCGGGGTGGATGCCTACCAGGTATCGTTTATCCTCCCGGAGATTCTCAACCATATTGTGGCCAGCGGGTTTCTCTCCATCACCTTTATCCCGATCTTTTCCTCTTACCTGGCAAGGGGGGAAGAAGAGCAGGGGTGGAAGATCTTCTCCCTTGTCTTCAACACCTTTGGTGCTCTTCTGCTCCTGTTCATAGCGGTTTCTCTCTATTTTGCCCAGGACCTGGTCGCACTGCTGGCACCGGGCATGGTCAATGACCCGGCCGTGTTTGAAAAGGCGGTAAAGATGACACGGATCATCATTCCGGCCCAGTTTTTCTTTTTCACCGGCGGTCTTTTCATGGCGGTCCAGTTTGCCAAGGAACGGTTTTTTATCCCTGCCCTGGCACCCCTCTTGTACAACCTTGGCATCATTGCCGCAGGGGTGGCGCTCAGCCCGGTAATCGGCATGGAAGGCTTTGCCTGGGGGGTTCTTGCCGGCGCGTTTTCAGGAAATTTTCTACTGCAATATTTTGGGGCCAAACGGGTCGGCATGAAGCTCTCCTTTATCATGACCCTGAAGCATCCCGAACTGATCCGGTACACCATCCTCACCCTCCCTTTGATGCTGGGGCTGACCATGACCTTTTCCACGGAGATCTTTCTTAAATATTTCGGATCGTTTCTCGGCAGGGGAAGTATTGCCGCACTGAACTACGCTTTGAGGATCATGTTCATCCTGGTGGGACTGTTCGGACAGGCTGTAGGGGTGGCCTCCTATCCGTTCATGGCGAAACTTGCCGCCAGAGGAGAGATGGAACAGCTCAACGAACTGCTCAACAAAACCCTGAAATACCTTCTGCTGGTGATTCCCTTTTCCGTCCTGTTCATGGTACTCAGCCAGGAGGTTGTCCTGATCCTGTTCCAGCGGGGAGCGTTTGACATGGCAGCCACCCTGAGGACGGCAAAGCTGCTGCCCTGTCTCTTGGCTGGCACCTTTGCCTTTGCCGGCCAGACCGTTGTGGTCAGGGGGTTCTATGCCGTTCAGAACACCTGGTTTCCGGCACTTTTCGGCACCATTGCCGTGGTGTGCTCCCTGCCCCTGTTCTACCTGCTCATGTCGGTGATGGCAGCCAGGGGGGTCGCCCTTGCCCTCTCCCTCTCCGCCGTGATCCAGTCGGTGTTTCTCTTTGTTCTCTGGAACAGAAAAACCGGGAACACAGGGGCAAAAGGGGTTTACCGCTTCTTTTTCAAGATCGTGCTGCTCAGCGCCGGCATGGGGGCAATTCTCATGATAACGGCAGCTCTTCTCAGAACCATCCTGGATCCTGCCTCATTTCCAGGAGCCTTTGCCATCTGCGCCGTCACCGGAACACTGTTTCTTTTCCTCTTTGCCGGATCGGGAGTTCTCTTCAAAATTGACGAGATCTCAAGTCTGCTGGAAAAAATCAGAAACCGGATCGTTAAGAGGTCTTCCAAAAAAGAGACGGTTTAGACAGTGAATTTTTTCATCATCTTTCTGAGTTTCCCGGCCATGGCGGAAAGGGAGGATGCCTTGTCGTTGACCTGGGTGCTGTTGGTTTCGATCTCTTCGGCAGCGTGATCGATAACGGTAATATCTTTGGAGACACCCTTTGAAGCCGCTGCCCCCTGGCTGACATTGTCATTGACAACAGCGATTCCCTGGGAGATCCGGGAGATATTGCTGGCGATCTCACCAGTTGTTATGGTCTGTTCTTCCACGGCCGCGGCAATGGCCGAGATGGCCTCTTCAGAATCGGTCACCGTTTTTGAGACGGTTTCCATCTCGGCAGCGGTTTCAGCTGCCTTGTTTTTCATCCACTGGAGCTTCTCATCGACTTTTACAGTGGAAGAACTGGTTTCGGTGGCAAGCTCGGTGATCTCCTGGGCAACAACGGCAAACCCCTTGCCGGCTTCCCCGGCCCTGGCCGCCTCGATCTTGGCGTTCAGGGCAAGGAGACCCACCTGATCAGAAATTGATTTGATCTCATCGGTGACCTGATCAATCTCTTCGGTGGCCCGTCCAAGCTCCTGGACCACTTTGGCCACACTGGAAAAATCGGCCACTGCCTTTTCAATGGTTGATTTTGCAGCCCCTGCACTTTGGGATATCTCGTTTACCGTGGCATTCATCTCTTCTGAAGATGAGGCCACAACACTGACATTAGAAGCGGTCTGCTCCATGGATGCAACAATGGAGTTCAGGTTGGCGCTCATCTCTTCGGCTGCTGCGGACACGGTATGGGATTTACCGGAAGTTTCCGTTGCTCCGGCAAGGAGGCTTTTTGATATGGCATTCAGGTCCGATGACGAGTCGGACAGATCATCACTGCTGTCAACCACCCCGGAGATGATGGTCCGCATCTCCTGGTTCACCAGATTGATCCTGGCAATGATGTGGCTGATCTCATCTTCTCCGGCAACTTCAATTTCATGGGTAAAGTCCCCCTCCCGCATTTTGCCCGTTGCTTCGAGAATGGTCTTGACACGCTGGTTGACCATTTTTTGAAACATCAGCCAGACAAAAAAGACAATCAGCACAATGCCGGCACCCCCCATGGCAATGCTGCGGGTCCGGCCGGTGGTTATGGCTGCCATGGCCGCCTTTTCCGAAGAACAGACCGATATGCCCCCAAGAACTTTCTTTGAGCTGCCGTGGCAGTGATAGCACCTGGATTCATTGGGAATAGGCTCGTTGACAATGGAAAACGGCTCGCTGTCAAACCGGCCGTGAACCATTTCTCCTGTTTTTTTTCCCGAGGCAATCATCTTCTCGATGCCGCTGACAGTCTCCTGGTTAAAAACCCGATCAATAGGTGTTCCCACGGCTTTTTCCTCGGTGGAAAAAGAGACTTTTCCGTTAAAGTCGTACACAAACACCTTCAATTCTGAAAGGTTTTTGTGAAGCCGCTTGAACTGGGTCCTGACCACATCGTTGTCCCCAATGGCAAGGGCATCAAACATCCCCCCTTCCACGGCACTGGCCAGCATTCTGTTCTGAAGGGCCAGCTGGTGCTCGCTCAAACGCCTCTGGGAGGCAACGTTAAATCCGATAATCGCTGTCAGAACACAAGTGACTACCGCTGCCATGACAACCGTGACACGGATCCACAGACGTTTTTTTATGTATGATAGCATTGTACTGTTTCCTTTTTAAAAACAGCCGTGGCAAAAAAACCGGCTTGATCATAACTTCGGCCGAATCCCCCGGCCCATGGCCGAAGTTATGATCAAGGGTCAAAAACCAGAGCATGAAAAATGGTCAATGGGCCCCGCCGAACAGCAGAGGCTTGAAATCAAACGCCTGCACCCTGTCGCTGTTGTGGCAGGACTTGCAGTCGTCAATGGAAAGATCATAGCGGATATCTTCAGGATCTCCTGAATCGGCATGCCGGCTGCCGGGCCCGTGGCACACCTCGCAGCCGGCATTTTTCAACTCAGGGGTTTCCTGCTCTGAAACAAATCCGCCTTTTTTGCCGTACCCGGTTGTATGGCACTCAAAGCAGGATCGGTACTCTTCCCGGGTAAGTTTCGGCTTCATCACCTTGATGCTCTCAAAGGTGTTTGCCTTCTTGGCAAATTTCATAAAATTTTCATACTCTTTTGCATGGCAGTCGCTGCATGCCCTTGACCCGACATAAGCTCCCTGTTCGGCAAACAGCACTTGGGCAGTGGCCGCAAAAGCCAAAAGCACAATAACCCCGGCAATAAAAAAACGCCCCCTTCCCTCTCCGAAACTCCCCATTTCAACTCCTATTGGTTATATCCTCAGGATCCTGGACACGCCAGGACCAAATTGTTCAGCCGCCAGAAAAGTTTCGAACACTCTCCTGATCATTTTCTAACAATTCGGAAATCTTAATTTATAAAATTTTTGAATCATTATTGTCAATCAAAAGTTTCAATTTGTTTCCCACAATCCAGCTTATTTCCTCCTCCTCCCGCAAACCCAGACCCTGTGGCACCGGCAAGTTTTTCCAGGTTGGGGGAAAAACAAGAGCGAATCGAGGTTATCCGCCAGGCGTACAAGGGGCTGTTCCAACTGGCCACCATGAGATCGACCTGACCTACATCACCTCACGGGGGAATTGGTATTTCACCTCCTGGAAGGGGGATTCCGCCAAATCCGGCGGCATTGCATCCAATTACGCAATTCCTGGCCGGAACAGAACCGGGGCGACCCGCACCCCTTTGTAGGCAATTAACAAGGAAGTAACACCATGTCAGCGGAATATTTTGTCCATGAATCAAGCTATGTGGATACAGGCGCTGTGATCGGCGCAGGCACCCGAATCTGGCATTTCTGCCATATTATGCCCGATACCGGGATCGGTGAAAACTGCAGCATCGGCCAGAACGTAGTCATCGGCCCCCGGGTCCGAGTAGGAAGCTGCTGTAAAATCCAGAAGAACATCGAACAGCGCATCGCAACGGTGCTGTCCCATGGCAAGTATATCATGGGCCCCGAGGTGAATGAACTGGAAGAGAAGCTTGCGGCATTTACCGGTGCAAAACACGTGATCACCTGCGGCAACGGAACCGATGCCCTTCTCATGGTTCTCATGGCCCTTGGCATCAAAGCGGGGGACGCGGTCTTTACAACGCCCTTCTCCTTTGTTGCCACCTCGGAGGTGATCTCTCTTGTTGGTGCCACCCCCGTTTTCGTGGATATTGACCCCAAGACCTGCAATATTGCCCCTGACCAGCTTGAGCTGGCCATCCGGGCGGTAAAGGCCAATGATCCATCCATCTACCCCCTTCCCGAAACCGATAATTCAGCGGCTGCCGGGCTGATCCCCAGGGCGGTGATTCCCGTGGACCTCTTCGGCCTTGCCGCCGACTACACCGCCATCAACGCCATTGCCCGGGCAAACGATCTCTTTGTCCTTGGCGACGGCGCACAGAGTTTCGGGGCACTGTACAACAATGA
>JAWOGI010000336.1:0-4718 GCA_046496975.1 Desulfobacteraceae bacterium
GTTACTTTTTTTGGGGAGAAGTCTGTGAAATATATAAAGCCCCCCTTGACCATTGATGATCAACTCAACCTTCTTGATTCCCTTGTAATGAATATTTCCGATCGGCCCCTTGCATTTCGATATTTGTCCCATATCAGCTATTTTCGCCTTCGTGGGTATTGGATCCCTTTAGAAAAACCGGATAGTGGGCCGGAGCATAATTTTCATGAGAACACCTCTTTTGATGATGTCCTGAACCTTTATATCTTTGACCGGAAATTTAGATTGCTTATCCTTGAGGCTAACGAAAAAGAAATCGATCGCAGCACAGAACTATTTATCCAGCATTATCACAGCACATATGATGATCCGGTCTTGCCGCCGGTGTGGGCTGCCGCCGAAGTTATGTCATTCGGTCAATTATCCCTCTGGTTTAAGAATCTCAAGACACGCAGGGACCGGAATCAAGTGGCACGGGCCTATGGGCTTGATGAAAAAATTCTGCAATCTTTCATGCATCACTTAACCTTTATTCGGAACATCACAGCTCACCATGGGCGGCTCTGGAATCGGAGAATGACCATTACAATGAAACTGCCAAGGAACCCTGGTGACTTGGCCGCTATGCTCAATCCTGAATCAACCAGGAAAATCGGCAATACGGTGATTATGCTCGGATATCTGTTGAAATTCATCAGTCCGGGGACCAGCTGGCCAGATAGGATCAAAAGTCTGATTGATCAGTCCCCTGGCATACGGCCCCAAGCCATGGGCTTTGAGAATAACTGGCGCACTCTGCCTTTGTGGAAAGATTGAGTTAATCTCATTTACAACCGCCTGGCGCTCTACATGCCCATGGTCGCCGACACTGGCGGCAACACCGGCAGCCAGTCCGCCACCGTGGTTGTGCGCGCCCTGGGGCTGGGCGAAGTCAGGCCGGGGGCCGCTACGGGAACTGGTAACCGTCCATGGCATCGTCAAAAAAAAACTGTGCTGCCGGACATTCAGAGCGAAGGGGACGCCAAAGATTTTCCCAGCCGTTTCCCCAGTTCAAGGGCGGTGTCCATTACCTCTTGATTCTCTTTTACCTTTGCTCGGTGGAATATCTTGAAGACGGGAAGTTCATCAATGATCTCAAACCCGTGGGCTTCAAGGGGAATACGCATGGCATCGAGGGTAAATCCCATATCTTTCCTGTTGTTCTGCTCGCACACCGCCGCTATCACAGCCTTTCTTTCCTGTCCTGCAATTCTGCTGGACCACCCCCTCGGGCAGTTGTCGTCAAAGTCGTAAAAACAGTACAGCCGGTCGATGAAGGCCTTTACCCATGCAGTGACATTGTAGTTGTGTGTGGGAGAGACAAGGATAAGGCCCTGTGAATTCAATATTTCAGGATAGATCAGGGACATTCCGTCCTTTAGACGGGTACAGACCTTGTCACTTCTGCACCGTTCGCAGCCTATGCAGCCCTGAAAATTCAGGTCTCTCAGATGAACTTCTGTATACTCTTTTCCTGCGTTCTCAACCCCCTTGAGCATCTGTTGGAGCAATACGTCGGAATTCCCGCCTTTTCTGGGGCTTCCCTCAATGCCCAAAACCCTTGCTTCGGGCAGGGGCACATTTCGGCTATTGTCGATAAGGTCCTTGAAAAATTTCATTTCTCTCCTTTGAAACAGATTTTACGGTGTTGGTGTCAGAATCGGGCGTGACCATAACTTCGCTCAAATCCACGGCTAATAGCTAACGGCTTTCATGCTTCGTTGTGATGCACCGCATCATGGTGGAACAGTTTCAAGACCGCTTTTTCCGCAGCCCTGGATGCCCTGGTGCCGAACAGGGGCCAGGCAGCGGAAAGTCCTTCATGGATAAGGTAGAGCTCGTCAACGATCTCGCTTCTGCCGCTGTAGTGTTCAAAGAGCTGTAGAATCTCTTGCTTGTGTCGTTGCACAGCCCCTTCTATTTTTTTGTCTTCAGGATAATCGGAAAGGGCGTTTATGGAGAGGCACCCCTTGGGAGCATAGGTTTCCATCCACTGGTCAAGCCGTTGAAAGATGTGGAGCACTGCCCCATCGCCTGGTTCCGGGGCGTCCCGGGCGAGAAACACCCGATAGCGATGGTGCCGAAAGTCCAGTGCCCCGATGATCATCTCCGTTTTTGAGGGGAAATAGCGGTAAAGGGTTCTGAGGCTGACGTTGGCAGCCTTCTTAAGTTCGGCAACCCCCGGGGCGGCAAACCCCCTTCGGGTGAAAACCCTTTCAAGTTCCGAGCTGATTTTCTCTCTGGTCTGCATCATGGAACCGAGTGTAGATCGATCGTTCTACTTTGTCAAGGGCTCTTTTCCCTTAAACAGATTCTGGGGCAAACTATAGCCGCTGAACCGCGCCTTTCTAAAAAGGTATATTGACATTTTAGTACCACATTGGTACCATTGTTATCATGCCAAGAAAAATCCGACAACTCATAAAAGATCTTGAAAATGCTGGATTTATTAATCGAGGTGGAAAAGGCAGCCACCGAAATTTGATTCATCCCAAAGGAATTGCCATAACAATTTCCGGTAAACTTGCCGATGATGCAAAACAATATCAGGAAAAAGAAGTTCAACTGAAAATCAGAAGGGCTAAAAAATGAATAAAAAACACCATTATTTAAAAATTGTTGAGTGGTCAGAAGAAGATCGATGCTATGTCGGTTCAATCCCCGGCTGGATTGGCAAATGCTGCCATGGTGACAATGAAGAAGATGTTTATCGACAATTGTGCGAAATATTAGATGAATGGATTGAAATCTATTCTGATGACAACAGACCATTACCTTCAGGCATTGCCGACAAAAAATTTTCGGGTAAATTTCAATTGAGAGTTGATAGTGATTTGCACAAAGCCCTCGCCATAAGAGCCATGCAATCAAATGAAAGTTTAAACAGTTTTTGTGGGGAAGTGTTACGGAAATCCATATTGCAGGCAGGGAATTTAAAGGCGAACAACAGCATGAGCTCGGACTCCTAAAAGCTGCACCAATTCGCTTTTCAGCTGTTCGTGACTGCCCGAAGTTTTCCCGCTTTCAGGTGCCATGGCCGTCATCATCATCATCATCATCATCATCGAGATCTGGGTAGTACTGCTCCATACACTCGGGACAGATTCCATGGCTGAGCTGTGCTTCCGTATGTTCGGAAAGGTATGCTTCAAGTTTGTCCCAGATTTGTTGGTCGTTGCGGATTTTGTGGCAGTGCATGCAGATGGGTATAATACCCTGGAGCGTTTTGACATGATCCAGGGCGTGCTGGAGCTGTGCATTTTTCTTTTGCAGCTGTCGGTTCAGGTTGGTAAAGTCCCGGTTCAGTGTCATCATCTCGGCCTGCATTTTACCCAGGTCTTTGGTTTCCGTCCGTCCGAATGCCAGTATATGGGAGTTTGACAGTGTGAATTCGAATAAAAAGCTCTGCAGCTGCTGATCCGGTGTATTCAGGGTCAGAAGATGCTCTCGATCTGAAGAGTGAATCAGGCTTTCCAGGTCAAACATAGATTCAAAGTCGACAATCAGCTCGGAAAAGACCGCATCCGGTGGAAGGGGACCCACCTTAGCGGCGGCGAACCGGTTCATGTCCAGAATGCGCCCCTTTCGTTCAAGTTTGAAAAAAAGGAGCGGGGCGGTGTTGTATAGATAATCGAATACGTTTTCAAGCATTGTATCTTCCCCGGTTATTCGGCAGCCTTTCTTTTAAAAACGATTTACCGGCTGCCGTTCTTTTTCGGCACATGTCTTTTTACATACATACACCGGTGCTCCTTTCCTGTCAATGACAGCGTAAGGGTCTGCCCAGCAGCCATCCGGTTTTATTTGAAGAAATAATGGAAAAAGAGAACCAGGATCAGGTTCAGCTTTTGGAATTTCAGGATAATAAGGGTGCCATCCACAGAAAAGAGCAAGGGCCAAATTCAGTGCAAGAAAGGAATTTTGGAACCAGATTCGCTGTACAATCCGGGTCATGATATTCAAAAATTGGGAGTCTCTCCTTCGTTTTGTGATATCCTTACCAACCGATATTCGTGCTCCCTGAAAAATTCGGTTCGCCCAGTCGACAAAGCGTTATGATTCATCATAAGCCGCTTCCGGCCAATGGATACCTGTTTGCTTTTGGCCGGCTTACTTGACTTTTTCCACAAACCTGATACATAAATTGACAGCCTTTGGGGCTAAAAATCCTAATTTGCAACTAACACCAGGGCTGAATTTTGGTGGATTTACATTTTTTGGGAAATTTTAACTTTTCACCGAGAATTGCTGGAAAACCAAACAAATTTATTCGGAGGTTTTTATGGCCAGACTGGAATTGATGCCTGAACCTATGCATTCACATTTGTCGGATTTGCCCTGCCCCACGTTCGACAAAACTCCATGGGCAGCAGGGCCGAAGCTTTCGGAACGAAGGGTTGCCATCATATCCACAGCAGGCCTGCACCCCCGAGGGGACCGTCCGTTTACCGGAATGGATGGGGATTACCGGGTTATCTCCGCGGATACGGAAGCTAAGGATCTGGTGATGAGCCACATTTCAACAAATTTCGACCGGACTGGATTTTCCCGGGACTGGAATGTGGTTTTTCCCTTGGAGCGTTTGCATGAACTGTCCCGGAACAAGCGTATCGGAAGTTTGGCGACCTTCCATTATTCTTTCATGGGAGCGGCGGACCCGGCCAACATGGCCGCCTCCGCCCGAAACCTGGTGAAATTGC
>JAWOGI010000343.1:0-9568 GCA_046496975.1 Desulfobacteraceae bacterium
ACCCAGTGCTGCTTACGTTAAACCCAACATTAACATTGGTGAGGCAAACATTACCCTACTTGTAGGAGATTAATTTTGAAAGTATTTGTGATTGACACCAACAAACAGCAGTTGGATCCAGTTCATCCGGCAGAAGCACGCCTGCTGTTAAAACAACAGAAGGCATCTGTCTTCAGACAATATCCATTCACCATAATATTAAAGGTGGCACAACCCGTAGAACCAGAGCCTCTCCGTATTAAAATAGACCCGGGTAGTAAAACAACCGGCTTGGCCATTGTTAAAGAATCCGGAGAAATTGTGTTTGCCATGGAGCTTGTGCGCTTCGACATGCAGAAGATTCAGAATCCAGAAATAGCTGGGACGCAGTACCAACAGGGAGCGCTCCTGGGCTATGAAGTACGTGAGTATCTTCTGGAGAAATGGAACCGTACTTGCGTGTACTGCGGCGCGCAAGATACACCGTTGGAGGTGGAGCACATTGTCTCAAAATCCAAAGGTGGTTCGAACCGAGTCAGCAACCTGACCTTGGCGTGCAATACGTGTAACCAACGGAAGAATAATCAGCCAATTGAGCAGTTTCTGCAGAACAAGCCAGAGTTACTGCACAATTAAAGTAAGGCCGTGCCTGCTAAAGCAAAACTCATATCCCAAACCTAAAGGATTGGGTTGCAAGGCCCAAGGGCCTCGGTTGCACGGCCTAAAGGCCTATAGTATGAAAATTTTGTTCCAGAGAAATATATCCATAAAATTAACAGCATCCATTTTGTTTCTGGTTTATCCTAACCTGGACGAGCCAGAACCAAAGAGGCTTTCTGATTCTCTTGCCAAAATAACACGAAAACAAGAGACCAGAATTTAATATCTATTTCATCGCCGGCCAGGAGCACTTCGCAAAACCGGGTGTTGAATCTTGTGTAATACAATCTCTGGATGGTTCTGGCCGCTATAACTTGCCCTTTAAGAGATCCCCCAAGCCGGCAAACGGGTTAGTGGTGCCTCCTTTTTCAGAGGAATGGTCAATCGGTTCATCAGAATATGCATCAGCGACCTGGTCCCGTGAATGTTCATTGTCATGGCAGTAAATGCATAGCAATTCCCAGTTGCTGCCGTCTGGAGGGTTGTTGTCATGGTTATGGTCTTTATGGTGAACCGTCAGTTCCTTCAGACGTTTTCCCTCAAATTCCCGGCCGCAATGGCCGCAGATCCAGGGATACATTTTGAGAGCTCGTTCCCGATAGGTTTTTTCTCTTTCCTTCTGATCTTGAAGGACCTTGGAAACAGTCTGGTTGATATCTTTTTTGTTTTTTGAAGGCATTTATGGATTCCTTTTGGTGTTAATTGTGATTGCCAGGGACTGTGTAAAATCCCCCTCACCTCTGACAAATTATACGCCGGTTATTCCGTTGTAACGACAACATCGTGTTCGTATGGCATTTCTGCTTCAAATGGAGTATATACCATGAAATCAGCAGAAGCAATTGGATTGTTCTTGCCTGGAAACTGATCTGAAGCTTTTCCTGGGGTCTTATCCCAAGTTGAATTGCCGATGGCATTCCAGATCAATATGGACATCGGAATTGTCGACAATGATGGATAACTGTCCACTCCATGGGTTTTCTCAGGCTGAAAAAATTTATGGTATCAATACAATGCAAAATCAGATATTGTTGTTTGATTTGGGCATGATGATTGCCATCCTTCTGCTGTTCATGTCCGGCTACACCGCCAACGTCATTGCCCACCAGGGGATACTGGATGACGGGGTGGCATTTATCCAGAAGCCTTTTTCAATGGCGGAGATGACAGAAAAATTGCGAAAAGTTTTGGAAACAGCATCAGGCAATTCCTTTCCTGGGCTGAAGGCTTAGGGGGGCCTTGCTAAAAAAGTTATGAAACAGCAGGTAGTGAACCAGACAGGCGTTGTCAATGAATCGTTCACGGGGATTGTGGAGAGGGTCACCTTCCACAACCCGGACAACGGCTGGACCGTGCTCAGGGTGACCCCCTTCACCACTCCCCAAGGCCAGGAGACCGTCGTGGTGCACCAGACCAAGGTCTTTGCCGGCGCCACCATGGAATTTCAGGGCAGTTGGAACGATCATCCCAAATTCGGCCGCCAGTTCCTGGCTTCGGCAGCAAGGGAGCAGAAGCCTGCCTCCGCCGCTGCCTTGGAAAAATACCTCGGATCGGGTCTTATCAAGGGGGTGGGGCCCAAGACCGCCGGAAAAATTGTCCGCCATTTCAAGCAGGACACCCTGGATGTTTTTGAAAACCATATTCAGCGGCTGGTTGAGGTCCCCGGGATTGCCGCAAAAAAGCTCGATATGATCAGTCATGCCTGGACAGAGCACAAGGCCATCCGGCAGGTGATGATGTTTCTCCAGTCCCACGGCATCAGCACCCTGTTTGCCGTGCGGATCTATAAGGCCTACGGTGATGATGCCATCGCCATTGTAAACAGTGATCCCTACCAGCTGGTCACGGATTTTTACGGCATCGGTTTCTTCTCTGCTGACAAGGTCGCCTTGAGTCTTGGATTTGAGCCCGACAGCCCCCAGAGAATTCTTTCCGGCGTACGCCATGTGCTTGCCGAGAGCAGAAACGCCGGCCACTGCTATTTGACGGCCTCCCAGATCAACGAGCAGGTCAACGAGCTGCTGCAGCTGGATCTGACGGATAGACTTTCCGATCTGCTGGGGTATATGGAAACAAAAAAGCTGCTCATGGTGCGCAACCTCGTTGTGGCCAACGAAACCACTGAGCCCTGCTATTATGCCAAATCCCTCTATTTTGATGAAATTTACGTCGCCAGTCGGCTCTGCCGGATGGCCGCCGCCTCCCTGGACGTTGACAGGGCACGGGTTGAGCGATGGATCTCTCTTTACTGCTCATCGCAGAATATCGCGTTAAGCGATGAACAGAAGGCCTCTGTCCAGGAAATTGTGTGCGAGGGCTTCTCTGTTCTCACAGGAGGCCCGGGGTGCGGGAAAACCACCACCACTTTGGTGCTTGTCAAGCTCATCCAGGCCATGGGGGTAAAGGTGCTTTTGACAGCCCCCACGGGCAGGGCGGCCCAGCGCATGACCGATGTGATCGGCCAGGAGTCCAAAACCATTCACCGGCTCCTTGGATGGAAGCAGGGAAAATTCCAGAAGGATGAAAAAACGCCCCTGGAAACGGATTTTCTCATTGTTGATGAGTGTTCGATGCTGGATATCAGTCTCACCGCTTCCCTTCTCAGGGCTGTTCCACCCGGGGCCCAAGTGCTGTTCATTGGTGATGCCGACCAGCTTCCTTCGGTTGGCGCCGGCAATGTGCTGCACGACATCATCGCCTCACGGGCCGTTCCCTGTTTCGAACTCACCGAAATCTTCCGCCAGGCCAGGGATTCCTTGATCGTAGCCTACGCCCATAAGATCAACCGGGGCCGGATGCCGTGGATTCCATCGCCGTTCAAGGAGCCGGGGATCTGGCAGGACAATACCGATTCTCTCTTTCTTGATTCCGATGAGGCCACCCAGGAGCAGATCAGCTTTGTCACCCGGGTAAAAAAGAGGTATGAGATGAACCGCTCCGGCACACAAGGGGGGGAGGCAGATTTTCCGGAGGATGCCGATCTGTACGAATTCCGGACCGATGAACCCGTTGTTCCCTATGAAACCGAAATCACCATCCCGGAAAAGTTCCGGCATGTTGACCTGAACCAGGTGGCCATGTCTGAAACCAGGGCAGAAGAGCTGCTCTCCCTGGTAAAAAACGTTCATCCCTGGTCTTCCCTCCACTATGGCTTTTCCGCCCTGGATGTGGTTGCCATGCTGTACCAGACATGGATTCCCAGGTATTATGGAAACAGCGAGATACAGATCCTGTCGCCCATGACAAGGGGAAGTCTGGGGACCAACAACCTGAACCGGGTGATCCAGGAGAAAGCCAACCCCCTTGTTCCGGGTCAGCAGCAGTTAAAGGTCGGAGAACGAATTCTGCGGGTGGGGGACCGGGTGATTCATAAGCGCAACAACTATGATCTCGGTGTGTTCAACGGGGATATCGGTTATATCAGGGAGATCGACAATGTCGATTTGACCTGCATCGTCTCTTTTTTTCCCGGCAACCGCCTGGTCGAGTACCGGCAGAACGATATCATGGAGCTGGATCTGGCTTACGCCATCACCATCCACAAGTCCCAGGGCAGTGAATTTGAGATTGTCATCATTCCCGTTCTTACCCAGCATTTTAAAATGCTCTTCCGGAACCTCATCTATACCGGTATCACCCGGGCAAAAAAACTGGCCGTTTTTGTCGGTACACGCAAGGCCCTTGCCATGGCCGTTAAAAATCAGGATATCAACAGGCGGCAGACGGCTTTGAAGGAACTTCTCACCCGGTGAACAATCTTCTCTTCTCTTTTATAAGAAAGCCGTCAGCCGTCAGCCATCAGTACTCAGCTAAAAGCTAACTGCTTTGAAAATTTACAGGTTGTTTTCGGTGGTTTCATCGAGCGCTGGGGGTTCCAGGGAGAGCTCCTTGATTTTATGCAGCAGGGTCTTGTAGCTTATTTTCATAATCCGGGACGCCTTTGACCGGTTCCATGAGGTCTTTTCCAGGACATACAGGATAATCTCTTTTTCTACCCGGTTCATGGCCTTTTTTTTTATTTTTTTAAAGGAAATGTCTTCGAAAAGATTTTCTGCAGTGCTGGACACATCCAGGAGTTCAGCAAGAAATAAAGACGGGCTCGAGTGGTGGGAATTATTATGGGTGGTGGGTTCCATTGCGTCCAAAGGCTGGCTGTCTAACTGGATTTCAGCTTCAAGATCGGCAACAACCTTTGACCAGTCATCGAGTGCCAGCTGTTTTCTGATACAGTTCTGAAGCTGTCTGACATTACCGGGCCATGGGAATGATTTGAGTTTGGACTTGATTTTTTCATCAGGCATGGAAATGTCTTTGCCAGGAGACCGGGATGAAAATACCTCGATGTAGTAATCAATGAGAGGCGAAATATCGTCAGGTCTTTCCCTCAGGGGAGGAATGTCGATTTTTATGATGTTGAGCCGGTAGTAGAGGTCTTTTCTGAACTCATTGTTTTTTATCATCTCCTCTAAGTGGTTGTTTGTTGCAGCGATTACCCAGGCATCCGTCTTGATATCCCGTTCCGACCCAAGGGGAGAAAAATCTCCGCTCTGAAGGACGTGCAGTATTTTTGACTGCAGTGAAAACGGCATATCGCCAATTTCGTCAAGAAACAGAACCCCTTTATGGGCCATTTCAAATTTGCCCCGCCTTTTTTTCTGAGCTCCGGTAAAGGCCCCTTTTTCATATCCGTACAATTCGCTTTCCAGAAGGGTTTCAGGCAGAGCCGCACAGTTGACCTTGACAAAGGGGTTGGACGAACGGGGAGAGCTCCTGTGAAGGGCTTTGGCAACCACCTCTTTGCCCACACCGGTCTCGCCGGTAATCACGATGTTCAGACCGGTGTCAGCAACATGGTCTATCAATTCCCGTATCTTGACAATCTGTTTGCTGACCCCGATTATTGGAGTAAAGGAGTTCATGATTTAACCCTTTTGTTTGGGAACATATTAAAAATTTGTACCCGTCTGAGACCATGTGCAATCGTTTTGAATATATCCTGATTTAATTCAATAGATTATTGCGGAACATCCTTTTTTAGATAATCGACTGATTTTCTTGAGAAAAGATCGTCACCCTCCATCCTTGTATATATATAAATATGAATTTGCAAGAAAAAAATGAAAAAAAATTCCTATTATTGCCATTTTGGGTGTCAGGTTGTTTGATTGAATGGGGAGTTTATTCCCTATTTTACATTATTTATAATACGAAACGACAATATAAACAATAAACAGAAGAATAAAAACAGCGCCGGTCTTCTGGTCGATTCTCTTTTTCAACAGTGCAACACCGTAGAGCATGACGCAGATGAAAATCATAAAAGGGAATTTAAAATTCATCAGGGTTTTGTCTATCTGCATGGGATTGAGCAGGCCCACCACACCCATGACAAGGCAGATGTTGAAAAGGTTGCTGCCAACGATATTGCCAAGGGAGATATCGCTTTCCCCCTTGGAAGCGGCAACTGCAGAGGCGGCAAGCTCGGGAAGGGAAGTGCCCAGGGCAACAACGGAAATCCCGATAAAGGCTTCAGAAAGACCGATGCTCCTTGCCATGAAAATGGCCGACTGCACCACCATGTCTGCCCCCTTTGCCAGGCCCAGGATTCCTCCCAGGATCATCACCGCATTGATAAAAAAACGTTTAAAGGATTTGTCTTTATTCACGGAAGGGTTGTTTTTTTCCCTTGCGTTGGCAATTCCGAATCCCAGGAAGAGAGCCAGCAGGAAAATCAGCACGGCTCCGTCAAAAAAACCAATGTATCCGTCAAGGCAGAGCAGGCCAAAGAGGATGGACGAAGAAACCATGAAGGGCAGTTCAAATTTGAGAATCTGTCCGTTGATCTGGACCGGTTTGATAACGGCACAGATGCCGAGAACAAGGGCGATATTGATGACATTGCTGCCAAGGATATTGCCCACGGAGATTCCCTGGGATTCATTGACCGCCGCCACAAGGCTTACCAGAAGTTCCGGTGCAGAAGTGGCAAAGGAAATAACAGTAAGGCCCACAATAACCGGTTTAACAGAGAGGAGAAGAGCCGTTGACGATGCCCCCCGCACAAGAAATTCCGATCCGAGGTAGAGCAGAACAAGTCCGATGCTTAACAACCCAAATTCCAGAATCACGCTTTTATCCCTTTGTTTATTATTCCTGTCTCTTTACTTTTACGGCCTGGCTATGACCCATGTTGCGGGGCTTGGTCATAACATGGGCCATTTGCCACAGTTGGTGACCCCATCCCCAACGGGTCAAGATGACTGTAACAATAAGCATGGATCAGGCAAACGCAATCAAAATATTTCATCTCTTAGCCGATTTTACAACTCCCCCTTGCCTTGGCTTTTAAAATAGTATATTGAATGGGCCAGAGATCGTTCACTGTCCTGACAAACCCTGAATAAAGGGGGGTGTCAACCCATTAACAGAGGCAAACAACGGATACAATTATGAAAAAAACAATAATACGAGGAACAGGACGGGCGGTTCCTTCCCGGCTTGTGACCAATCAGGACCTCACCGAAATAATGGAAACCTCCGATGAGTGGATCCGACAGAGGACCGGCATAGAGCAGCGCTACTGGGTGCCCGAGGGGGAAGAGCTGGGGGCATCTGACCTTGGCCTCGATGCGGCAAACATTGCCCTGGAAAAGGCGGGGTGGAAACCCGAAGAACTGGATTTTATCATTTTTGCCACTTTGAGCCCTGATATTTTTTTTCCCGGTTCGGGGTGCCTGCTCCAGCACAAGCTCGGCCTTAAATCAACCCCTGCCCTCGATATCCGGCAGCAGTGCACCGGTTTTCTCTATTCTCTTGCAACGGCGGATGCGTACATCAAGAGCGGTCTGGCCGGGAAAATTCTCATTGTGGGGGCTGAAATCCACAGCACGGGCCTGGACAAATCAACCAGGGGCAGGGACGTTTCGGTGATTTTCGGTGACGGAGCCGGTGCCGTGTGTGTGGAAGGCGTTGACACCGATGAACCCGTCGGCGTTTTGGCATCGGCTCTCCATGCCGATGGGTCAGGGGCGGACTCCTTGATGACCGAGCTGCCGGCATCACGGCTTCCGGAAAGGTTCCCCAGAAATCTTTCCCCGGACAGCCCCCGGCACTATCCTGTGATGGACGGCCAGAAAGTGTTCAAGACCGCGGTGAGAAAACTTCCCCAGGTCGCCAAAGAGAGTCTGGACAAGGTTGGTCTTGGGATTGAAGATGTTGACATGTTTTTTCCCCACCAGGCCAACCTCCGTATCAATCAGGCCTTTCAGCAGATGCTGAAAATTGATGAAAAAAAGATGTTCAACAATATCCATAAATACGGCAATACCACGGCTGCCAGTATTCCCATGGCCCTTGATGAAGCCCTGGAGCAGGGCGTTGTCGGAAAAAAAGGGGATACCGCCCTCATGCTGGGCCTGGGAGCCGGATTGACCTGGGGAAGTGTTGTCTACCGGTTTGGGTGAGCAAGAGACAAGAAACAAGAGAATGTTTTGTTGTGTCCGCAAGGACATGGGGGTTATAAGAAAAAGGACGGTGGTGTTTTGACAGAAAAATCCAAAGTGGAACAACTGCTGGACATGGGAGTGAAAATGCCCCTGCCCGGCACGGTGGCCATCGGCGATGAGGTCGATACACAAAGGATTTCCGGTGACAATGTCACCTTGCATCCCGGCACCCGGATCACCGGCGCAAAGACCCTGGTCATGCCGGGGACGGTTCTTGGCCAGGAGGGGCCCGTCACCCTGGACGACTGTTTTGTGGGCCCAAAAACCCGCTTGAAGGGCGGTTTTTTCCAGGGTGCTGTGTTTGCCGGGAACAACTCCTTTGGTTCCGGTGCCCATGTAAGGAGCGGCACGATCCTTGAAGAGCAGGCCTCGGCGGCCCATACCGTGGGTTTGAAGCAGACTCTTCTTTTTCCCTTTGTCACCCTTGGCAGTCTGATCAATTTCTGCGACTGCTTCATGGCCGGCGGAACCAGCCGCAAAGACCACAGCGAAGTGGGCAGCTCGTTTATCCATTTCAACTACACCCCCAACCAGGACAAGGCCACCCCCTCCATGTTCGGCAATGTTTGCCAGGGGGTGATGCTCAACAACCATCCCGTGTTCCTCGGGGGGCAGGGCGGTGTGGTGGGGCCCTGCCGGCTCGCCTTTGGTTCCCTGACCGCGGCGGGGACCATCTGCAGAAAAGATGAGGAGCGACCTGACCGGCTCATCCTCGGCGGAGCCTTAAAGGAGCGGTCCATGCCGAAAAAAATCGGGGTGTACCTTGATGTCAAGCGGATATTTCGCAACAACTGCCGCTACATTGCCGGGATGATCGCCCTTTTGAACTGGTACCGGCAGGTAAGGCGGCTTTTTCCAGATGACGATCTTGCCCGGCATCTGCACTCCGGCATGGAAGAGACCCTGGAAGTGATCATTGGCGAACGAATAGAGCGGGTTGAGGGGTTCCGGGGCAGCCTTGAGCAGTCAAAAGAGCAGCTTTTGGCCCGGTCAAAGGGTGAAAAGACCGACCTGGTCGCATCCCACGAATCCATTATCAACCAATGGCCGGTAATCAGGGAAAAGCTTGCCCTGGAAACAGCAAAAAAGAACCCTGACCATGGACTGGATCGGCTTGTCAGTGCCGTTGAAAGGGGCATTGCCAGCCATGGCAATGACTACATCCCGGTGATCAGGGGGCTTGATCCTGGTGATTCCCATGCCGGGAGCCTGTGGCTTGAAACCATTGAACAGAGAATCCTCCAGGTGTGTAACATTTTTTAAGGAAATGATGATCCATGGAAAAATTATTTGGTACCGACGGCATCCGGGGCAGGGCAAATCAGCCTCCCATGACAGCCATGACGGCCCTGAAAACAGGAAGTGCTGTTGCCTCTTTTGTGAAATCCCTTGGCCTCTCCTCCATCGTTATTGGAAAAGACACC
>JAWOGI010000364.1:0-5211 GCA_046496975.1 Desulfobacteraceae bacterium
GAAACACCACGGCCTCCGGCATGAATGCGGTGCTGCTGGCATCGTAGGAATAACAGACCAGATCCTCCGGCGCCATTGTCATGTGATCCTTTCCGACAATGCCGGACAATGCTTTCAAAACTGAGGGGGAAAGGGCCATGTTACTGCCTTTTGGTTTCAAGTTTCTTGACGAGGTAGTTCATCTCCTCGGCAAAGGAGCCCTGGAGTTTCAGATCCTTTTCTACGGCATTGATCGAGTAGATGGCAGTGGCATGGTATTTTTTGAAACTTCTCCCGATCTTTTTCAGGGGCTGATCGGTGTATTTCCGGGCCAGGTATATGGCCTTCTGCCTTGGTTTTACGATCCTCTTGGCCCTTGATTTGGAAACAATCTCCTCTTCGGAGATGTTGTAATGGGCACAGACCAGCTGCTTGATCCGGTCGATGGTGATGGTGCGGTTGGTTCTGGCAATATTGGCCAGAACATTTTTTGCCAGATCCACATCGATCTTTTCACCAAGGAGGCCGGCCCTGGCCGCCACACCTGTCAACCCGCTTTCCAGCTGCCTGACATTGTCGCAAAGCTCCTGGGCAATATAGTCTGTCACTTCACCGGGGATCTTGTACCCGTTACTCCGGGATTTGCGGTTGAGGATCTTCACCCGGGTGCTGAAATCGGGCACATCAATTTTGGTCACAAGGCCCATGGTAAGCCTGGAGCGAAGCTGATCATTCAATTTGGGGATATCCGCCGGAAGGTAACACCCGCTGAAAATGATCTTCTTGTCGGCATCCATGAGATAGTCCAGGGTCATGGCAAGCTCTTTCTGGGTGGCACTTTTGCCGGAGAGGAAATGGATATCCTCCAGAATCAGCACATCGCACTTCTGCCGGTACTTCTCCTTGAACTGGAGGATGGTGTTGTTGCGCAGGGCCGTCACCATTTCATTGGTGAAATCCTCTGCCGTAACGTAATATACCCTCCGGGAACAGGTTTCGGCCATGACATGGTGCCCCACCGCCTGGGAGAGATGACTCTTGCCAAGACCGGTATCGGAAAGCAGGTAAAGGGCGTTGTTTCCGTTTTGCCCCCCGTGGGCAAGGGAGAGGGAGGCGGAATAGGCAAAATTGCTGTTGTCGCCCACGACAAAATCATCAAAGGTGTAGTTCTTCTTCAGCATGCGGCCGCTGCCGGACCTGAGGTCAAGCCCCGGAAGGGTCATCTGCTTTTGCCGGGGTGTGGAAAAACCGTTGCTGCCTGAAAAAAAAGCCCCGGCAGATGTTTGCAGCTTTCCCGGGGCGGCCTTTTTACCCCCCTTTGAACCGGTTTTCGGGGTGGAACTCTTTTCCTCCCCTGTTTTTTCAACAATGAGCTCGATCTCTTCGCAGGAACACCCCGCCTTGCCCAGCTCGGCTTGCAAGCCGGCCAGATAGTTGTCGGTAATCCGCTTTTTGGAAAAGGCATTGGGGCAGGAGAGCCTGATGACATTTTCTTCTGTTCCCAAATATTGAACCGGCTGTATCCACATTCGATAGCTGTGGTCGGGCAGAAGGGTTTTCATCTGCGATTTAACTTGTTTCCAAAAAGACTCCATACTACTCCAAATATACATTAGGTGTTGTGCATTTTTTAAGTGAAAGCCGTCAGTCTTCAGTAATCAGTAATCGATACTCGGCACTCGGCACTCGGCACTCGGCACTCAATTATCAATTATCAATTATCAATTTCCAGTAAAGCCCGGCTGCTTACTGACGGCTGATGGCTTTCATGGTTTGTTGTGAGCATGCTGTTCATGGTCGTTTTATGATAATTTGTTCAACCCAACCGAAGTTTTTCCTTATTGTTGTGGGCCGAACGATATGTAACCAGGTCGGCCCGTGGCCGTTATAATAAAAAACTGGTACTGGATATAACTACGTGCAGTTACACAATCTATGCACATGGTATTATAAAAAGAGTTTTGTATCTATTTCATATCAGCTTTCATGTCAAATCTGATAAATCGATGTTAGGATACTGTTAAGCAAACAGTGACACACCTGCAGCAACACCCTGTTTTTACCGCATTTTATTCCGTGGAACAAGGTTATTTCCATTAATTCCAGCAACTTCCTGTAAAGTCCAGTATTGCAATGATTTTTCCATTTTTCCAGGAGCTTTCCAAAACCCTTCTGTTTTTTTTTACTCTGTTTTGTTTTGATTTACTCCTTTTTTCTTTAATTTTGGCTTTTTTTTGTTCACTTTCCAATACCATCTGTCTTTTCAATGGTTTCACAAACAACCGGTGATTCATCCGTTTTTTCCATGGCCGAAGTGATTATCAAACCCAAAAACGTCAACAACGCAGGCCTGACCCCGGTTTCTCAAGGGTAAATATCGATTTTTATTTACACTTGCCGGCAGTGGAGGTATATTTGAGTGTGGATTTGGCCGAAGTTATGATCTCAACCGATGAACAGAGCCCAGACCAAAGGTGAAAAGAAACAATGACAAAATGGAGTTGGATGATATGAATTTTAAAACAAACAAACGCCCTGTTATCGGCATCACCATGGGAGATCCCGTGGGCATCGGGCCTGAAATCCTCGTGACCGCCCTGGAGGAGCCAAATCTGTATGAGAGGTGCCGCCCTGTTGTCATCGGTGATCCCGCCATCATGGCCTCGGCTCTGAATCTTAAACACAGTCCCCTTGACCTCAGGACAATAGAATCACCGGAACAGGGAGGGTACCGGCACGGCACCATTGACCTTCTGGCCCTGTCAAATCTTGACCCCAACCGGGCAAAACCCGGAATTCCCACGGCTGAAACGGGAAGAGCCATGCTCTCTTACATCACAGCGGCGGTTGACCTTGCTGTCAGCGGCGCCATCGCGGCCATGGCAACCTGCCCCATCACCAAGACGGCCCTTAAGATGGCGGAATCGGAATTCCACGGCCACACCGAGCTCATTGCCTCCCGGACCGGAACAGACCGGTATGCCATGATGCTTGCCGGCGAGACCCTCAGGGTGGTGCTGGTGACCATCCACATCCCCGTTGCCGACGTGCCGGGGCAGCTCAGGGCTGAAAAGATCCTTGACACCATCCGGATCACGGACAATGCCCTGAAAACCCGGTTCAACATTGCCAGACCCCTCATCGCCGTTGCCGGGCTCAACCCCCATGCGGGAGAAGAATCCATGTTCGGCAGTGAAGAGGCAAATATCATTGCTCCTGCCGTGGACCGTGCCAAAAGCGAAGGCTTTCGGGTAACAGGCCCCCTGCCCCCTGACACCCTGTTCTACCATGCCGCCAAGGGGAAATACGACGCCGTTGTCTGCATGTACCACGACCAGGGGCTGATCCCCTTCAAGATGCTTCATTTTGAAGACGGGGTCAACACCACCATCGGTCTTCCCATCATCAGGACCTCTGTGGATCACGGTACGGCCTATGACATTGCATGGCAGGGAACAGCCCATGCCACAAGCCTCAAGGAGGCCGTAAAACTTGCAGCCGCCCAGGCCACGGCAGGTGAGCCCCTATGAGTTCGGACAAAATTGTGATCAAAGGAGCCAGGGAGCACAACCTCAAGAACATTGACGTGGAGATCCCCAAAAACAGCCTTGTCACCATCACCGGGCTTTCCGGATCGGGCAAGTCCACCCTCGCCTTCGACACCCTCTACGCCGAAGGCCAGAGACGGTATGTGGAATCCCTGTCCACCTATGCCAGGCAGTTCCTCGGGCAGATGGAAAAACCCGATGTGGATTTCATTGAAGGACTCTCCCCGGCCATCTCCATCGAGCAGAAAACCGCCAGCCACAACCCCCGCTCCACCGTTGGAACGGTGACGGAGATCTACGACTACCTGCGGCTGCTCTTTGCCAGGACCGGCATCCCCCACTGCCACAAGTGCGGCCGGCCAATCTCCTCCATGACAATTGACCAGATCAGCGACAAGATCATGGAGCTGCCCGAAAAGACAAAAATCATCCTGATGGCCCCGGTGGTGGTGAACCAGAAGGGAGCCCACGAAAAGACCATCTCCCGTCTGAAAAAAGAGGGGTTTGCCCGGGTGAGGATCGACGGGGAGATTTACCGCACAGACGAGCTGCCAAAGGTCCACAAGACCAAAAAACACGACATCGATGCCGTGGTGGACCGGCTTGTCATCAAGCCCGGCGTGGAAAAACGGATGGCAGACTCCTTAGAGCTTGCCCTCTCCCTTTCCAGCGGCATTGTGGTTGTTCAGAACCTCTCCGACACCGCTGAGACCCTGTTCAGTGAAAAATCGTCGTGCATCCAGTGCAACGTCAGCTATCCGGAATTCACCCCGGCAAGCTTCTCCTTCAACTCCCCCAAGGGGGCCTGTCCCAAGTGCGACGGCCTTGGATCGGTGACGGAGTTTGACCCGGACCTCATCGTGCCCAACAGGGAACTCTCCTTGAGAAAAGGGGCCGTGGCCCCCTGGACGGGAAAGGATTCCGTCCAGTTTGCCGAATTCCTCGATGCCTTGACCGCCCATTACAACGAGGATATCTACACTTCTTTCAGCCGGCTTTCGGCAAAATTCCAGAAAGTTCTCCTTTACGGCAGCGGCAGGGAAAAGCTGCCCTTCTACTTTGAACAGAAAGGCAAAAAGATCACCTACCAGAAACGGTTTGAGGGGATCATCCCCAACCTCAAGCGGCGGTACCATGAAACCACCTCCCAGCAGACAAGAGAGGAGATCAAGGAGTACATGAACTTCAAGGCCTGTTCAACCTGCAAAGGCACCAGGCTGAACAAGGCCTCGTCGTCGGTCCGGGTGGCCGACAGTACTTTGGCCGGGATCACCTCCCTCTCCATTGCCAAGGCCCAAGCGTTCATCGGCTCCATGGCCCTGACAGGCCAGGACCGGATCATTGCCCGGGGCATCGTCAAGGAGCTCACCGAACGGCTGGGTTTCCTGAAAAACGTGGGACTGGACTACCTCACCCTGGACCGGTCCGCCGCCACCCTCTCCGGCGGAGAGAGCCAGCGAATACGCCTTGCCACCCAGATCGGATCGAAACTCACCGGGGTTCTATACGTTCTCGATGAACCCAGCATCGGACTGCACCAGCGGGACAACAAACGGCTCCTGGACACCCTGATGGAACTGCGGGACATCGGCAACAGCGTTTTGGTGGTGGAGCACGATGAAGAGACCATGCGCTCCTCGGATTATGTCCTGGACATGGGACCGGCGGCCGGCATAAACGGAGG
>JAWOGI010000377.1:0-4022 GCA_046496975.1 Desulfobacteraceae bacterium
ATGATAAAGAAAATAATATAATTGAAATCATAAAGAATAGTTTTATGCCGATTGAAATGAAAGAGAAAGCAATTTCCCTAGTTAAAAATAGAATTAAAGCTCTTAAAATTTTAGATTAAGAAAAATATGACAAGCGCATGAAACTGTCATGGCTACTGTCATGATTTCTCAGATCTCTCCCCATTTGTGAAAATATCTGTGGGAAATGTGAGGAATTTCTTCTGGTCCGCACTTTCAGGGGCAACGCCGATGAGATGGTAAAGAGCAGCATTGGCGATCACGATCAAGTACTTTCCGAACCGTTTTTGCCAGATTTACCTTTACAATGGGTTTGCTTACAAATGCTTTGATGCCTATTTCTGTGGCCGATTCATCAGAACCCTTTTTGCTGAAGCTGGTGCACAAGATCACAGGAATATCCGGTCTAATACTCATCATCAGAGTCAATGCCGCCCCCAGCGGTGTTTGAGTTCATGCTCTCCTCCTAGGGATTCGCAAATCCTGTTTTCCAGGTCTGGCATCTTCCTTGTTGTGGTATAAACACAGATGAAACATCGCACTGATTGTCATTAACACCCAATGCCCCGCTCTCTACGCAAGTCGACAACAAAAGAAGATTCTTCTTTCATATAAACCGGCATGGCCGGTCCATGGTCATGGAATCGGCCACAACGAAAGATGAAACGCCGCCAACGGCAATGCTCTGGCGAGCGTTTCTTATATAAAGTTCAGGCTGCCCGGCAACGAAACATGCCAGGCGCTGGTCTCCAGCCATCACAACCACAGGATCGGCGAGGCCATCGGTATCACGGCTGAGGTCGACAACATCGTGGTCTTTCCCAGGCAATAGGCGGCTCCTTGAGGGGCCCTTGCCACGGCTTCGCCCAAGATAAATTTTGGCGTGGGGTCAGGAAAGTTTTATAAGATGGGTGGGTCAGGTTCTGCAGAAGAAATGGAGGTTAAACGGATCTTTTTCCATCTCCACAACCTCTATCTGGTCAAAACCCGCTTTTCGTAGCAGTTCTTCCGCCTTTTCCCGGCCCCACATCATTCCAAGCCCGGTGCCATTGTTGTTGAGCCCCACAGGCATGCAGTGCATCAGACTCACCGTGTAGAGAAAAGGGCCCATGGGATGGTCCGCATTGTCTGCCTGGTTTGAGCCGGCTTTGATATCGATCATGGAGAAGAGGCCGCCGGGGGCCAGCATGTACCGGATTCCTTTAAGGGCTTGCAAGGGGTCACTCTGGTCGTGGATGGCATCAAAGGCGCAGACATAATCAAACTTCTCCTTATACTCTTTTTTGCCGTGGATTTTGGCCGCATCCTCAACCGTGAACGCCACATTGGAAAGACCTGTTTCCTCTGCTGCTCTTTTTGCGCTGCTGATCGCCTCCCTGTGGTTGTCAACTCCTGTAAACCTGCTGTTGGGAAACGCCTCTGCCATGAGATTCACGGCAACACCGTGACCGCATCCCAGGTCACAAACCGCTATGCCTTGGGTCAGCCGGTCAACCAGCCGGCTGTTGTCCACCGAAGGAAGGAAATCCTTGACCAGTACCTTTTGGTGCTTGGCATCGGAGAGCTCAGCCATGAATTTCTGGAAGTCGGGGTACAGGGAAAAGGGAACGCCCTCCCCGGTTTTAAACCCCTTTTCAACCCCTTCCATGGCACAGGAGGTGAGCAGTGGAATCTCCTGGGTGTATACCCCCATGTTATTTGACCCGGCTTTCCGTGTCAAAAAGGCTGCATGCTCCTTTGGGAGAAGATACCTCTCCTCGCCCTTGGGATTAAAGCTCAGGTCAATGATCTCTCCTGTGACCATGATCCCGAGCCACTCTTTCAGGTAGCGCCTGTTGAGTCCTGCAGCAGACCCAATTTCAGAAACCGTTGCCGGTTTGCTGAAACTTTCAAGAACATCAAAAATTTTGAGTTTGTACCCAATGCCCAGGGCAAGGTTTAAAGCTCCGTGGTTGAGAATCTCCGTCATTTTTTTTGAAAAATCATCCATTTTTTAATTTCCCACTTTTATTACCGTGACCGTTTGCCGGGTTGATGCGGTCTCCTTTGACGGGGATATATGCCGCTTCAAAGGGGACTTTACCCTAAACCGAGAAGCACTTTAAGGTTTTTTTTAACTATCGTTTGATCTTTTGCAGCAAGATTACCAGTTTTTTTAATGATGAGTCGGCTCTCCAGAGTGAATAGTTTCATGCGAACCTTAGATGGTGCAGGAAGCCCGGCCTTTTTTATACTGCCTATTTTCGCATCAAGCGGCCAGTCAGGGTTTTTAGCACTGGTTATCATGGCCAGGACACAATTTTGAGTTTTTCCGTTGAATTGTATTGCATCTGACAACACCAGCGCCGGTCGCCGTTTGTCCGTATTTTGGTCGGTAAATGGGAATGGAACCACAACCACATCAAAAATTTCATAAGCCACAATATGCCTCTTCATCGTTTTTAGAAGACCATTCAGAAAGAGTACCCTCAAGAGCTTTGGTAAATTCAAAATCAATTGGCATTGCTTTACGGATAACCACTTTTTTGTTTTCATCGACCTCAAACGCAATCGAATCACCGGGATGAAGCCCTAAAATTTTTCTTATTTTTCCGGGTATGGTGGCTTGGCTTTTGGTCGTCAGTTTGCTTGTATTGATTGCGATTTCCATATCTATACTCCTTTAATCTTTATCATTTCACATTGCAGTAATACAGTAATACCGTAATACTTCAATGTCAATTACCATTTTTTAATGGGTTTTATCCTTTTCATGACCTCACATGCCCCATCTCAAAATCTTTTCTCCGGATCAGACCAAGGTCCGTCACATACTGGAGGTTGTCCTCGGTGATGTCCTGGAAGGTGTTTCTGTCGCTTAACATGGCTTCCACAACGGAATGCACCCGATTTTCCCGCAGTTTGTCAGCCAGTTGACCCAGAAATGTTTTTTAATGACTGACCAGACAGAGATTATACTACTATGACAGTATGGAATTTCAAACTCCTTTTTGTCTCTTGACCGCCAGGCAGCCTTTGTGTATGACTGAAACCTGGAATCTGCAAAACAAAGATAACAGCAATAAGAAAAGCATGCCCTGGATAAAAAACAAAGGTGGGATATGGCACAGTCAGTTATTATTAAAGCAGGCAAGATCCGGCTGGAAGGCAGAATTGAGTATAATTCCAGAAAAAAAGCAGTGGTGGTTACCCATCCCCACCCCCTGTACGGCGGGAACATGGATAACACGGTTGTGATAACGGTTTTAAAGTGCTTTGCAGGACAGGGCTTTACCACTCTGAGGTTCAATTTCAGGGGAACAGGGAAAAGTACAGGCACGTATGACAATGGCCTGGGAGAGCAAAAGGATGTAAAAGCGGCCATTGATTTTTTAAAAACCCAGGACTTTGAACATGTATTCCTGGCCGGATACTCTTTTGGGGCCTGGGTAAATGCGGAAGCAGTGTCATCTGGTGCACAGGCAGCGGATCACATCATGGTCTCCCCGCCAATGGCCTTTCTCTCCTTTGATGATATTGAGACCATGGAGAAAACCGGTTTTATTGTCACCGGCGAAAATGATGAAATAGCCCCGCCTGACATGATCCGGGCCTGTATCCAGAAATGGGGGGTGAAGACCCGGTTTGAAATTTTAAAGGGGTGTGACCATTTTTATTCACAGGGTCTTCATCTTCTTGAGGAACAGATTTCGGATTATTTGATGCACAGCCAGGGATAAGTCTGCCTTGAAATGACCGATGGTGAAGTTCATTGGTCTTCCACTTGTTTTTTGCGGTTCTTTTATTATGATTGTGATTTTTGGTATGGATGGTTATAATCATGCGACCGGATCCTGCGCCTCTCGCCGCCGGACGCCGAGGCGGCCGACCGGGGCACGGCACCGCGGGGTGCCGTCTCGTCGTGGCGCGGCGGGCTGGCGCGACGGGCTGGCGCGACGGCTACGGCCAGTGCTCTGGCAGGTCGGCCTCGCCTCGGTGGTCATCAACCTGCTGGCGCTCGCCAC
>JAWOGI010000004.1:0-6417 GCA_046496975.1 Desulfobacteraceae bacterium
ACAACTTGAATGCACCGGAGACAATAGCCATTTGTGAAAAAAGATACGGACCGATACTTGTCAAAGAATATGCCATAACACTTGGAGTCTCCGGTGCAAATGATGTTTACTGGTGGACAAACGAAAAATCGGATGACCGCAGAACATTTGCAAAAGCCCTTGGCAGTGAGATTGGAAGAATGCACAAGGCAGATATATGCCATGGAGATTTGAGACCGGGCAATGTGCTTGCCAAACAAAAAGACAACGGATATGAATTTGTTTTTATTGATAATGAACGAACCGTTCAGTATAAGATGTTGCCCTGGAAATTCCGTAAAAAAAATCTCGTGCAGATAAATATGCTCAGGCCGGGAACGATTGGAAAAAAGGACCGAATCATCTTTTTTAACAGCTATATGCAGCACAACACCCGAATTGCAGCAAAAAAAAGACTCCTTGCCACTCAAGTCGCATCAGAGACGGCTGAAAGATTAAAACAATCAATAAAAAAGGCCGTTCCATAAGCTTAACTATCATTTCACCGGGAATTGCTGTCTATCTACAACAGAGATGGTGCCTCTTTTTTAAATTCCTTTTTATAAAGATTTTTTGCCCGTTTATTCACCAGCCACCAGAAAAACCGATGGTCTGATATTGATTTTTCCGGGGTTGAGTTCTTATAAATACTTGCGAAATAGATCAAATCTTCTTTTGAGAGGCCTAAATCAAGGCTGGAAAACAACAAAGCCGAAATATCTTTAGCACGCCATCGCCATGGTACTGATCTGCGGAGCTGAACCCGATGCAGATCAATTAAAAAAAGTTTCAGAGTATCCGGGGTAACACGGTCAAGCCCCATGGATATATCAAGAAGAAAATGACAAATATAGAAATCTCTGTGATTCAACCCATTTTCATGAATAATTCTGGCAATCGTTGCAACTTTTTTGATCAGTGCTTTTTTCATTTGATCAGTGGGCGGATTCTGTGCCCAGTCCTTACAATAATTTTCCAGACTTATCGTATGCTTTAATTCCTCTGTAATCACAAAAGACTCTATCTTTGCCGGATTTATCCCTTTTTTCCCATATCCCGCCAAAGTCATGGTATCAATGCCAAGACTCTCAAGTTTCTGTATCGCCTTCCATTCATTTTTAGCACTTAAAACCGGAGGCCTGCGAAACTGGAGCAGATTTTTCATTATTTTCTTCCAGCCGACACCTTTGTGAAACTTACCAAAATAGAATTCATCCTTATATTTGAATCGAAAAGTTCTACGTCCGTCTTTTTTTTTGTATACGGGTCCTTCAATACCAAAAAGTTTGTCAAACCCCTGTTCTTTAATATTGTAGTGGTCTATCCAGTCTTGGGGTAAATTTATCATGCACATACCTTTTCAATAACATCTACAGCCTTTTTGGCCCGACTGAAAACATCTGTTTTTTCTATATAAATTTTGGCATTACTTTTAAATTGACTGTAATCCGACATCTTGAGCATAAATTCCAGGTCCTTGTCCAAATCATCCTGTTTGAAGGGTGATTCGATTACTTTTCCTGCATCGGCCAAAGCCACATGAAAGCTGTAGCCACATACATCAGTTGTGATAACCGGTAGATTGGCGGCTAAGGCTTCAACAATGACTGTTCCTGTGTTTTCAATCAAAGCAGGATGCAGCAAGACATCAGAAGCCATGAGCAGATCAGGAACATCTTTTCTCACACCAATAAATTTGACCTTTTCTGACACCTTTAATCGTTTTGCAAGCCCCATGTAAGATGCTGGATTATCCTGGCCTGCAACCACAAGCACTGTTTTATCCAGGGTATCCGGCCCAAGAGAGGACAATGCCTTTATTGCCCTTGCAACTCCTTTTATCTTAAAATTTGTACATATCATTAAAAGTACTATTGTATTTTCTTCAATATTTAATTCTTTTCTTTTGATATTACGAACTTCATCTGAATTTGAAGGAGGAATGCACTTTTTTGAAATCCCCGGGGGCATAACAAAAAACCGGTCAGGTGAAGTCTTATAGTACGCTTTGTAAAATTCTTTTTCTTTTGTTGTTAATAACAGAATTTTTGTTTTTGAGTCTTTTTTAAACACTTCATTTTCAAGCCACATTAATGTACGATAACGGCCTGTCATTTTTTGCAGCACATTCCTATTGTGCATCTTGGCAGCATATGAAACATCTGCCGTATAGTAGAGATCCAGTCCCGGCATTTTATTAAACCCTATGACTGCATCATAGTTTTTTTTCTTTTTTATCTTATTAATTTTTTCTGCAAAGGATTTATACCTTTTATGATTTGTAAAACCTTTTACAGGAAGGATATTAATATTTACACCTTCAGGCTTCTCTCCTTCCCAGAAAATAGCGTAAACATCTGTCTTGTATCCCCTCAGGCTGCTCTCTTTTAAAATATTTATAAAATTCTTCTGAAGACCTCCAAAAGGAAAATACTTGAACAGACAAAATGCTAACTTTAGTTCTTTTTTCATTAATTGATAATTTCTTTATTCGGCACCTTTTCACAAGCGGCAATACCCTGTCAAATGAAATATTCATGCCTCTATTTTAATGGTTTTGTTTTCCAGCGGTTGTGGATCCAGAACCACTGCTCCGGGTATTTTTTCACATAATTCTCAATAATACGGTGATAGGCTTCTGTATTTTCAGCAACATCTTTTTCATGGTCTCCTGTTTCAACCAGGGACACCTCGGGGAGAATATCAATGAAAAACCTGCCTTTTTGTTTAAAAATAAATACGGGAATCACAGGCGCTTTGGTTGACAAAGCAAGGCGGGCCGGTCCTGTGTTGGCGGAAGCCGTCCTGCCCATGAAATCGATAAAAACGCTCTGGTCCCGTTTTCTGGAGTTCTGATCTATGAACAGGCCGGCGTGCTCGCCTCTGGCAAGGCTCTCTTTGATGCCGTCAAGGGCGTTGTGCAACGGCAGCATGACACACCCTGTGGCACTTCTCTTCTCCCTGACATACCTGTCAAGGGGGGGATACTCAATGGTTTTGTACACCGTAGCCAGGGGGACACCGGTTACCGCCGGCAGACAGGAGGCAAGCTCCCAGTTGCCCAGGTGGCCTGAGAAGCAGATCACCCCCTTCCCCTTTTCACCGGCCCGGGTGAGGTTGTCAAGCCCGCTGACGGTGACATGGTTTAAAAACCGCTTGGCTCCAAGCCTGTGAAACCATGCATGCTCAAACACCATGGATGCCGTGTTTTGAAACACCTGGTTTGCCAGGCCTCTTATCTCTTTCTTGCTCTTTTTTCCGTTATAGGAATTTTCAAGGTTGTCAAGGCAGAGAGTGCGGTGTTTTTTATCAAGAACATACCACAGCACACCAAGGAGTCTGCCCGTTGTTTTGCCAAGGGAAAGGGGCAGAGCCCCCAGAAGGGTCATGAAGTGTGATATGCCCTGGTAAACCATATTGTCAAAAAATCTCATGAAACGTCATTCCCCCTCTCTGTCCCGGACCCTAATTTTGTCACCTTGTCCCCTCCTGAAAAAATAACGGTAATAATCGGGCTTGGTCATAAAATCGGCCACCCTGGGGAGGGGTCAGGCTTTCGTTATTAACATTATCGTGTATTTTATGGTTTGATTGTGCTTTATCTGTCCGATAACGTCAATAACAAAAGCCTGACCCCGTTGGTTCGCCAAATATGGATAACGCGGTAATGTTTGTCCTGTTGGCGTTATCTTTCCTAACCAAATTCTATCCCAAAACACCGCAGGCAATACAAATAACTCAAGCCTGATTCACAGTGAATGATCCCTTAACAGTGAAATGTCACCATAAAAAACTTGCCCATTGAGTAATAAAATAAACAGCTTCAAACCGGCCAAAGGTATGGTCAAAACCAGGATTTGATTCTGTTTTCAACAAGTGTCTCAAACTGCTTTTCATCCCATTTGTCAAAGCGAATATCAACTGTGACAACAACAACAGGCAGTGGGAATGAAATGTCCTGCAATTTTACAAAATCTTTGTGTGTGGTTACCACAAAGTCTGCACCGAACGTCTTTGCTGCCAGGGAAATCTCTTTTACAGTGGCTTCTGTATACCAGAAATGATCGGTAAACTCAAGAGAGCCGGCAACGGCAATACCAAGGGTCTCACACCCGGTTTTGAAATCATCGTTATTGGCAATGCCGGAAAAGAGAAGCCCTGACCTTCTGCCCCCGGAAAAAAAAGTTTCTTGTGCTTTCCTGTTAAGCACCAGGCCGTTTTCATCCAACACCTGGCAGACAGAAGGAACATGGGAGGTTCTGAACCATTTTTCAACCGTCCCCCCCGGCAAACAGGCCTTCACCGCTTCATCAAACCGAATATGGCCTTTTTCAGCGGCATTTAAATCGTTTTGACCGGAATTGCCCCCTGAAGTGTCTGAACCGGAGTCACATGGGCCGCTGGCGCTGGTAACCGGTCCGGAACACCGGGTAAAGACAACAACGTCAACTCTATTTACCGAAGACAAGGGTTCCCTTAAGGATCCCCTGGGGAGAAGGGCTCTGTTCCCAAAGGGAGAGGTCCCGTCCAGCAGCAGAAGGTTTAAATCCCGTTTTACCGCCAGATGCTGGAAGGCATCATCCAGGATCACCACATCAGGATGAAATTCCCTCACCGCTGTCATGGCGGCTTTGTAGCGACTCTTCCCCACAACCACAGGGATATCAAGGGTGCTTGCCAGCATATACGGCTCATCCCCGGCCTGTTCCGGAGTGGCCACAATCCTTTTTCCCGTACTGACAATCCCCCCCTTCTCTTCAAACCCGCCCTTGTATCCCCTGCTGACAACGGCAGCCGTATACCCCAGCTGCTTTACCAACCTGGCAACATAGAGGGTCATGGGGGTCTTGCCCGTTCCGCCCACGGTGATGTTGCCAATGGAGATGACAAAACAGGGAAGTGATTTTGATCGAAGCACCCCTGTCCTGTAAAGGGCCGTACGAATTTTCACACCAAGGCCGTACACCTTTGACACCATAAGCAGAAATGTGTTGAAAGAAAACAGCCGGTCGGTTTTCACAGGCACTGCCATGGCGGCTTCTATCTTCTTTACCAGTTTTTTTTCAATGGACTCAAGCATCGGCCGTTACCAGAGACAGAACACCGAAGAGGACAAAAAAGAGGTTGGCAGCCCAGGCCGCCACCAGTGGCGGCAGAACCCCGCCATACCCCAGGGAGATGCAGAAACTGAACATCACCCAGTAAAAAAAAGAGACCCCGACGCCAAGGGCAATACCAAGGGGCATGCTCTCCTTGACAAAGGGCCGGATACCGATGGCAGCACCGGCCAGGGACATGACCAGGCAGATAAAGGGAAAGGCGATTTTGCCGTGGAAATCCACCCGGTAGGTGGTGGGGTCATACCCCTCTTTTTCAACCTTCCTGACATAGGCGGCAAGCTCTGCAATGCTCATCTGGTCGGTTTTTTTTGCCACCTTTTTAAGATCCTCCGGCACCATACCCAGCGCAAAGGTCTTTGTCTCAAAGGAGCTGACAACAGCGCTTTCATTTTTGCCGGAAAAGTTCTGCTCAAGCCCGTTTATCAGTTCCCATCTGCCTTGTTTAAAGACCCCTTTTTCGGCATCCACCCTTCCACTCATTGCCATTCCGGTGGAAGAAGGGGAAAAAAAAGTGATGGTAACACCGGAAATGGTCCGGTCCGCTGGATTGAAAAAGTTAATATGAACAATGTTCTCTTCTCCTTTTATCCAGATATCCTCCCTTGCGGTGTGTATCCTGTTCTCTTTTTTGATCACCGAATATTTGATGTGGTTGGCCCTGGCCATGGTCAAGGGCACAAGGGTCTCACCGAGGAAAATCGTAAACGCAGCAAGAAACAGCCCTGCGGCCACTGCCGGTGTGACAAGATAGTAGAGGCTGATCCCGCTGCCCTTGAGTGCCAGAAGCTCGTTGTTCCTGTTCATCATTCCGAAGGTGACAATCACGGCAAGCACCACCCCTGCCGGTGTCAACTGGACAAACATGAACGGCGTTTTCAGTAGGACATAGCCAAAGGCGTATACCAGTGAGACATCGGCTTCCAGAAAGTTGTCCATCCTGGAGAGATAATCCACAGCAATAAATATGCACATCACCAACGCCTGGACAATGAGAAAATATCTGATAAACTCCTTTAACCAGTACCTGTGAACAAGGGACATACTAGCGGTTCCTTTGGCCGGTAATGAAACTGTGCTTTTTGAGAAAGAGAACCCCTCGCTTTAAAACCCATGGCAGCTCTACCGGTCTCTCCCCGGCAATCCGGACCAGCAGGTAAAGCCCTGCCCCTCCCATGACAACATTGGGAATCCCCATGCAGACAACAGGCAAAAACAGGCCGAATTCTCCTGCCGCCTCTCCCCCGGCCAGGAGGAGATAGTAGACAATAAAGAAAAACAT
>JAWOGI010000020.1:0-11740 GCA_046496975.1 Desulfobacteraceae bacterium
ACCGGTGAAAGGGTCTCCCAGCTCCTTGCCCACGGTGTGCTCCACCTTGTGGGGTATGACCATGAAACCGGGGAAGACCATGCCCTGACCATGGAAAAAAAGAGCCTTGAACTTTTACGGATCATTGAAGACAACCCCGGGCTTGACGCTTTTTAATGGCCGTTTATATGAAAGTCGGGGTGCGCCGGCAGTCGATTCGGGGTATTGCCCTACGCTCATTCTCACAGCCCGTCCATGGGCTGCTCCGAGGTGAGCGGCAGCTGTTTTGAGCATCCATGCTCACAGCTACCGCTCAAAACCGCTGCGGGCAAAACCCCGAACCGGCTGCCTCTAATTCGGCTTTCAACCTTTGTTGTGAGCATGCTGCTCATGGCCGTTATAAAAACCGCTGAACAGAAAAAAGGAAAACGAAATGGCACAGCTTGCAGTCAATGTTGACCATGTTGCCACTTTAAGAGAGGCAAGAAAAATCGATTACCCTGAACCGGCAGCTGCCGCCGTTCTTGCCGAAACAGCAGGGGCAGACGGAATTGTTGTCCACCTGAGGGAAGACAGGCGGCACATCAACGAACGGGATGTGAATCTGATAAAAAAGCTTGTCAAATCAAAATTGATCCTGGAAATGGCCGCCACCAGCGAAATGCTGGGCATTGCACTGAATGTCAGACCGGACATTGTCACCCTGGTCCCTGAAAGCCGTCAAGAGGTGACAACAGAAGGGGGTCTTGACATCATCACCCACCAGAACAACATCAGTGAGACCGTGGCCACCCTCAAAAACGCCGGCATCCAGGTGTGCATATTTATCGATCCGGACCTTGACCAGATCAAGACAGCCCACCGCATCGATGCGGACATGATTGAAATTCACACCGGTGCTTTTTGCGATGCAACAACTGAAAAGGAAAAAGAGAAGGCCTTTGCTCGTATTGTCAACGGCGCCAAAACAGCCCACAAACTGAAACTCGGGGTGAATGCCGGCCACGGGCTCTGCTACCACACCATCAAAGCATTTAAAGGCCTTGACGAAATCGACGAGTTCAGCATCGGCCATTCGATTATCTCCCGTGCCGTCTTCACAGGCCTGGAACAGGCCGTCAGGGACATGCGGGCGTTGATAAAAGAGCTGTAGAGGAGGGAAACATGGTTCTGGTCACAGCACAAGAGATGCAGCAGATCGATAAAATAACCATTGAGACCTTTGGCATCCCGGGGCAGGTTCTCATGGAAAATGCCGGCAGGGGCGCCTTGGACATGCTCAAACGGCATTGCCCGGAGCTTGCCTCCAAAAAGGTCGCCATCCTGGCAGGCAGGGGCAACAACGGCGGGGACGGCTTTGTCATGGCAAGGTACCTTGCCCAGATGGGGGTCGCCGTGAAGGTGTTCCTCTTCGCCCCCCGGGACAAGGTAAGGGGAGATGCCAGGGCCAACCTGACCCTTCTGGTCAAACTCGAACAGGCCATGGCCGAAACAATCATCGTTGACATCCCGGACAGCGGGGCTTTTTCCACCGTCAGAAAGCTTGTTCTCGACCATGACCTCTTTGTGGACGCCCTCCTTGGCACCGGGCTTTCCTCCGATGTCAGGGGGCTGTTCAAGGAGGTGATAGAAACAATCAACACCAGCAGAAAACCGGTTTTCAGCGTTGACATCCCGTCGGGACTTGACGCAGACACGGGAAAGGAAAAAGGGGTGTGCCTCCAGGCCTTTGCCACGGCAACCTTTGGCCTGGTAAAAATCGGGCTGGTTCTGGACAATCATTTTTCCGGCAGTGTGGAAAACATTGATATCGGCATCCCCCCCTTTGTCGTTGAAAAAATCGCCCCCACTGTCCATGAACTGGAAAAACCGAGGATAGAGCACATCTCTGCTCAAAGGAACACCGATGCCCACAAGGGCAGCTTCGGCCACCTTTTTGTCCTTGCCGGCTCTCCGGGAAGAACAGGTGCGGCTGCCCTCTGCGCCAATGCAGCCATGCGGTGCGGCACAGGCCTTGTCACCCTTGGTATCCCCAAATGCCTGAATTCATCCATGGAGCCCCAGGTGTGCGAAGCCATGACGCTGCCCCTTGACACGGATGAAAACGACTGTTTGTCAGCGGCTTCCTGCCTTGAAACGGCGGCCATGGCGCTGTCCGGAAAAAGCGCCATGGCCATGGGCCCTGGGCTGGGAACCGGCAGGGGCACGGCAGATCTGGTGGAAAAAATGGTAAAACAGGCCGGTATCCCCCTGGTGCTGGATGCCGATGCCCTCAACTGCATTGCGCAAAAACCCGATGTGCTGAAAGAGAAGCAGGCTCCTGTCCTGGTGACCCCCCATCCCGGAGAAATGGCAAGGCTGATGAAAACCACCGTCCACAAAATTCAAAAAAACAGGATCAAGGCAGCAAAAGAATTTGCCGGCAAATTTGATGTGATCGTACTCCTCAAGGGGGCAAAAACCGTCATAGCCCTGCCCGGCGGAGAAATTTTCATCAACACAACGGGAAATCCCGGCATGGCCTCCGGCGGCATGGGAGATGTGCTCACCGGGATAACAGCCGGATTTGCAGCCCAGGGATTTCCCCTGGAAGATGCTGCCCTGGCCGGAGCCTACCTCCACGGCGCCTGTGGTGACGTGCTGGCCCGCCAAAAAGGAAGCTTCGGATTCCTGGCATCTGACATGGTCACCACCATCCCGGAGGTTATTCACCAGAGAGGGCAAAAAGGGCTTGGTCATAACATCGGCCAAAGAGATTTATAACTGACGAGCAGATTGATTACAACACCATGCAATTTGAAGCAACAAGCAGTTCGGATGAAAAAACACGGAACATCGGACAAGCCCTGGGAGCCCTCATCGATTCCCGTGTCGTGGTGGCTCTCTCCGGGGATCTTGCCGCCGGCAAGACCACCCTGGTCAAGGGTATGGCCAGAGGGCTTGAGGTGCCGGAGGAGTATCATATCACCAGCCCTACCTACACGATTATCAACGAATACCCCGGAAGGCTCCCCCTTGTCCACATGGACCTCTACCGGCTGGGAGAAGCGGAGGAGCTGGACTATCTCGGTTTTGACGAGATTGCTGAATCCTGTTCCGCCATTGTGGTTGAATGGCCCGGCCTCATGGACAAGGAGCTGGTGCACGTTGACCTTGAAATTGCCATACAGACAGATTCTGATTTCAATAGACGAATAAGTGTAATTGGCTCTGGACTTACAGGGGAAAACCTGCTAAAAAAACTATCCTGTTCATCATCAGCCCGGCTTTTCCTCTCCTCTACGAAAGCGTGAAAGCCGGCCTTGATGGAAAAGCAAAGAGGGCTTGGTCATAACATCGGCCGCTCGTCACATTTGGCGGGCCAAGGTGGCCGATGTTATGACCAAGCCCAGAAAAGAGAACCTGAAATTTCAGCATTGATCACAATGCCGCTAAGAGATCAGACCTGGAAATTCATACAAAATCAACAGGAGCAGATATGGCTTTAAAAGTGCAAAAATACGGGGGAACTTCTGTTGCCGACATCGACTGCATCAAAAATGTTGCCAGGCGTGTTGCCAGGTCCCATGACCAGGGAGACCGCATCGTTGTTGTTCTCTCGGCAATGTCGGGGGTAACGGACAACCTCATTTCACTTGCCCGGCAAGCAGCCGGCAACCCGGACAAGAGAGAACTGGATGTGCTGCTGGCAACGGGGGAACAGACCACGGCGGCCCTCCTCTCCATGATGCTCAACGAAATGGGGTATTGTGCAAAATCACTGCTTGGCTTCCAGGCGGGAATTCTCACCGACAAGAGCTCGGGCAGAGCCCGCATCCTTGACATCGAGGCGGAGCGGATCAAATCCCTCCTGGACAGGGAAACCATTGTCGTTGTTGCAGGGTTCCAGGGCAAAGCCGTCAACGGAGACATAACAACCCTTGGTCGGGGCGGTTCTGACACCTCAGCCGTTGCCATTGCATCGGCCCTGAAGGCGGACATGTGTGAAATCTACACCGATGTGGACGGGGTTTATACCACCGATCCGAGAATTTGCCGGAACGCAAGAAAAATAAACAAGATATCCTATGAAGAGATGCTTGAGATGGCCATCCTGGGCGCCAAAGTCCTTCAGATCCGTTCTGTGGAGTTTGCAAAGAAATTCAATGTGCCCATCCATGTCAGATCATCATTTAACGAGGAGGAAGGAACCATGGTTGTCAATGAAAGTTCCGACATGGAAAGTGTCGTTGTATCGGGAATCACCTGCGACAAAAATGAGGCCAGAATCACCCTTAAGAAGGTGCCGGACCAGCCGGGTGTTTCAGCCAAAATCTTCACCCCCCTTGCCGAGGCCGGCATCCTGGTGGACATGATCATCCAGAACACCCGGTCAGGGGGCGAGACAGACCTGACCTTTACCGTGACAACCGATGATTTTGAAAAGGCCAAAGAGATATCAAAAAAGGTGGCCGGAGAGATCGGCGCCACGGACATTCTCACCGCAGACAACATTGCCAAGGTCTCTGTCATAGGACTCGGTATGAAAAGCCACTCAGGGGTAGCCTCTACAATGTTTCAAGCCCTGGCCGATGAAAACATAAACATCAGACTTATCAGCACTTCTGAAATCAGGATTTCCTGCGTTATCAAGGCCAAATACTCAGAACTTGCCGTGCGGGTGCTTCACACGGCCTTTGGTCTCGACAAGGATTAGAGGCTGAAGTGGTGTTACGGCACTATCCCCGGCCTTCAATCTCCAGGGAAATACTCTCCGCTGCAGCAGACGGGTCGGCAGCGGTTTTCAACGGCCGGCCCACAACAATAAGATCACTGCCGTTTTTCACAGCCATTGCCGGCGTGGTCACCCTCTGCTGGTCGTCGTTGACAACCGCAGACCAGGCAGGCCTGATGCCCGGGGTTACAACTAGAAAATCCTCTCCAAACCGTTTTTTTACCATGCCGGCCTCGTTTCCCGAACAGACAACCCCCCTGCACCCGGCATTGTAGGCCATCTCTGCCCGTTTCATCACCAAAAGCGCCGGATTTTCAGCATAGATCGCCTGGAAACCGGATCGCTGCACGACATGGGCATCGTTGTCGGTAAGCAGGGTGACCCCGAGCACACCGGTTTTACCCTGGCCGCCCCTGACTGCCATTTCCAGCATTTTTTCCGAAGATGCACAGTGAACGGTAACAAGGTCAACCCCCATATCCGCAACCCGCTCCATGGCCTTTTCCACAGTGGCAGAGATATCGTGTAATTTTAAATCCAAAAAAATCCCGGCGCGGCTGAGCCTTTGAATCATCTTGACAACCGCCGGCCCCTGGTGGATGAAGAGCTCAAGCCCTACCTTGAACATCCCCACCCTGCCGTCAAGGAGCCTGACATAGGCTTTAGCCTCTTCAATATCGGGAAAATCCAGGGGAAACACTATATAGTCTTTGCCATTTTTCTTCTGAGTCATAAATTCTCATAACCTTTTATTTTTTTTTTTATATGAAAGCCGTCAGCCGTCAGCCATCAGTACTCAGCTAAAAGCTAACAGCTTTCATGCTTTGTTGTGGCCGCAGGGCATGGCCGTTTATATGAAAGCCATTAGCAGTTAGCTATTAGCCATCTGTCTGCCTTCAAAAGCTAACGGCTGACAGCTTTCATGTTTTGTTGTGCCCGCAGTTTGCCTCTTGTTTCTTGTTTCTTGTTTCTTGCCTCCCCGGCCAGGAACACCAATATTTAGGTTGAAACCGGCCAAGTGTTAATGGTAGTATAGCCAAAAACCGGAATCAATGTCAACGGTCAACCGAGAGAGGAGCGCAACTGCTTGGAATTTACAGATGAACCTTAGAACCGAACATATCCCGTCCGGAACCTTTACGGTCGAACAAAAAAAAGAGGTGATTTTCCAGGCGTTTCTCGGGACATGTGTGGGCGTGGCCCTCTATGACCACACCGCCATGGTGGGTGGTCTGCTCCACATTCTCCTGCCCGAGCCGCCTTCGGCGTTCCCACCGCAACACCCTGAGAAATATGCTTCCACAGCACTTCCCCTGTTCATTAGCGCCCTTGAACAGGCAGGCGCCAGACGGCAAGACCTGACTGCGGTTATCGCAGGAGGAGCTTTGGTCGGACCGGTCAGCCAGACAGACATCAACCTTGATATCGGGGGACGGTCTGCCGAAAAAGTTCTCGCCATCCTTGAGCAAAAGAACATTGTTGTTGTAGCCTCTGAAACCGGGGGGTTTTTCACCTGCACCCTGGAACTCAACATGAAGACGGGCAAAAGCGCCATAAAACCGGCCATCGATCATCAAGCCAGGGAGCAGCCGCTGGACTACAGCCCCCCTTCGAAAGAGATGATCCTTAAAACCATTGATACCCTGAAACCGATTCCCCAGTCTGCGCTGAAGATCCTCCGGATGATCCAGCAGGGAAATCATGACATGAAAAGCATCACCGAGGTGCTTTCAAAGGACCAGGTGCTCGGGGGACTTACCCTTAAAATATGCAATTCCGCCCTTTTCTCAGGAAAAATCAAAATCGAGACATTAAGGGATGCCGTGCTTCTTCTCGGTGAAGCAATCCTCATGGGATCTGTTATCACTGCGGCTGTTAAAAACTACTTCAACCAGACGGGCCACCTTGGGTATTCCCTGTGCAAGGGGGGACTTTTCTTCCATGCCGTGGGGAGTGCCGAAACAGCCAAAGCCATTGCCAGGCTCACCGGAAAAGCCGATCCCCACAAAGCCTATACAGCAGGCCTTCTCCACGACATCGGCAAAGTGGTTTTGGACCAGTACATTGCAAGGATCTGCCCTGTTTTTTTCAGGGGGGTCAATCACAACCAGAAAAACTCTTTGGCCATTGAACAGGTTGTACTGGGGACCACCCACTGCAAGGCAGGAGAGCTGCTTGCCGAAAAATGGCAATTTCCCGCCCCCCTGAGGCAGGTTGTCAGGCACCACCACAATCCGGAGAGCTGTACGGCCCACAAAGAGCTTGTCAGCATTGTCTACCTTGCCAACCTGATCATGTCCAGGTTCAACGCCGGCCTTGTCCTGGAACGGGTCTCCACCAGCAGCCTCGATGCTGCCCTGGAAAGTCTCGATCTTGATGTTTCGGACCTGCCCGAACTCATTGATGCCATCCCCCTGACCACCTTCAACGCCCAGGCTAACAAAACTCAACAGGAAAAAACGACTTATGCCAGACATCAGTAAACAGGATCGGCTAAGACAGCTTCCAGGGGTTGACATCCTCCTGGAACTTGCCAGACAAGACAAACGGTTCACGGAGATCCCCCCTTCCCTTGTGAAAAAAGCCATCCGGAGAGTCATTGACCAGGCCAGGGCCGGGATCATTGAAAACCGGGACATTTCCACGGAAAGCCAGGACCTTCTTTCGGTGGCTCTGGCCCATGCCGGTAAAGCCATGGAGTTTAACCTGGTTGCAACCGTCAATGCCACAGGCGTTGTGCTGCACACCAACCTGGGCAGGGCCCTGCTCTGCAAGGATGCCCTGGACAATATCACAAGGGTTGCCTCGGGTTACTCCAACCTGGAGTTCAACATTGCAACGGGCAAGAGGGGGATACGCTACAGCGCCGTTGAAGAGCTGCTCTGCGAGCTTACCGGCGCAGAAGCTGCCATGGCTGTCAACAACAATGCCGGAGCGGTCCTTCTCTCTCTTGACACCTTGACGGCTGACAGAGAGGTGATCGTCTCCCGGGGAGAGCTCGTTGAAATCGGAGGCTCCTTCCGCATCCCCGATGTTATGGCAAAAAGTGGCAGCATCCTCAAAGAGGTGGGCACCACCAACCGAACCCATTTAAAGGACTACCAGGCGGGCATAACTGAAAACACCGCCCTTCTGCTCAAGGTCCACACGAGCAATTACACCATAAAGGGGTTCACCTCCTCGGTGCAGCTGGACGAACTGGTTGCCCTTGGAAGGGAAAAAAATATACCTGTGATGGAAGATCTTGGCAGCGGCACACTGGTGGACCTTGCCCGCTACGGGCTGGGCAACGAGCCCACGGTTTCCCGTGCGGCGGCATCCGGGGCCGACATTGTCACCTTCAGCGGAGACAAGCTCCTCGGCGGGCCCCAGGCCGGTATTATCCTGGGATCAAAAGCCCTTATCTCCCAAATAAAGGCAAACCCCCTCACACGGGCCCTGCGGATAGACAAACTCACCCTGGCCGCCCTGGAGGCAACCCTTCAGCTTTACCGAAACGAGGAAAAGGCCGTTGAAGAGATTCCGGCCCTTCGAATGCTCACCCTCTCCTATGAAGCCATTGCGGCCCGGGCTGAAAATATGGTAAAAACCCTTGTTCCCCTGATCGGCACCCGGGCCGACATCGCCTGTGCCGACCTGGCTTCCCGCACCGGAGGAGGCGCTTTTCCCGAACTCTTGCTGCCCAGCCGCTGCATTGCCGTAACCCCCAGAACCATCTCCCCGGCAAGGCTTGAAAAAGCGATGCGGCAGAACAGCCCGGCCATCATCGGCAGGATTGAAAACCAGAGCTTTATCATTGATCCAAGAACCCTTCAGGATGGGCAGGAGGCCCTTGTCTGCAGGGCCCTTGACTCCATTTTAAACCGAGAATAAGAGAGAAATGACTCCAAGAACACAAATTTTCCAGGTAGAGACGGTTTTTTCGTCAAAAGAGCTTCCATTTTTACGGGTCACCTCCCCCTCCGGCCAGGCAGGAGAAGAGGACACCTCTTTTTTTTCCGGTGATATCCCCGGAGAGTACCTGTCCGACAACCTGGCAAAACCGACACCATGGATGGAATTTTTTGCCCTGAAACTGAAAAAAGCCGATATTCCCCATGAGCGGTTTCTCTGCGCCGTGATGAAGCAGGACAGAATCTATGAAATGGATAAAAAGCACGGGGCAGCTTTTGACCTTTTTGACAAAAAGAGAGAAGAGATACTGAACCGGCTGTTCCAGGAGACCAAAGGCTTCTGGTTCCGGCTGGGCAGCAATCTAACGGGGATTGCCATCTGGCACACCGAAAAAGCCAGGGCCGAAGCCACCCTTTTTTCCATCCAGGAAAAACTTGCCACGGCCGGCAGAACCACCGTGTCCGCAGGGGCGTGCTGCTCCCCCTGCCTCGATTTTCCACGACAGGAGATCTTCCACAATGCCATCAAGGCCCTCGACCACGGGGCCTTTTTCGGACCGGGTAATCTGGTCTTTTTCGATTCCGTCTCCCTGAACATCAGCGGTGACCGGCTTTACCAGCTGGGCAAGATCGAACAGGCCGCCGAAGAGTACCAAAAAGGACTTGCCATTGACAGCAGCAACACCAACCTGCTGAACAGCCAGGGAGTCTGCTTCGGCCTGATGAACCATCTGGATTCGGCACTGGAGGCGTTTAAAAAGGCCGCTGAGCTGAACCCCGACGAGATCATGGCCTTTTACAACGCCGGTCTTGTCTGCGCCATCACCAACCGCCTGAAAGAGGGGTTGGACTACCTGGAACAGGCCAGCAGGATCAGCAGCCAGGTATTTGAAATCGAATTGACCGCCGGCAAACTCAACATCAGGGCAAAACAATTTGACCGGGCCATGGGTCACATCAAGAGGGCCGCAGCCCTGAACCCCCATGTTTCTGCCCCGTTTAAGACCCTGGGAGACCTTTATATCGCCCGGGGAAACCCGGCAAAGGCGGAACATGAGTACAACAGAGCCATCAAGATCAACCCCTGCGATGCAGGGGCACTCTCCGGGCTGGCCCTGGCCTTTGAGCTCCAGGAGAGCAACCCAGACCTGGCCGTCACCTTTGCCAGGGAGAGCGTTGCCCTGGAACCTGACAACCCTGTTTTCCGCTCCCGGCTGGGCAATCTCTACTCCAAGCAGGGCCAACAGCAACTTGCCGAAAAAGAGCTGGAGCAGGCAAGAGACCTGATTCCCCTCCAAAGGATGAAAAATGAAACCGATAATTCTTGAATCCCTTGAACAGAGCATAACAATAAAGCAGAAGTTTATCCATGACAACCTGGATCTCATTGACAAGGGGGGAGAGCTCCTCGAAAAGATCTTCAGCCGGGGCAGCAAGTTGTTGATCTTCGGTAACGGCGGCAGCGCCGCCGATGCCCAGCACATTGCCGCCGAGTTCATCAACCGGTTCCAGATGGAGCGCCCTCCCCTTGCCGCCCTCTCCCTGGCCTGCGACACCTCTGTTATCACCAGTATCGGCAACGACTATTCCTTTGATGATATTTTTGCCAAGCAGATAAAGGCACTGGGAAAAAAAGGGGACATGGCCCTTGGCATCTCCACCAGCGGGAATTCCCCCAATGTGGTCAAGGCCGTAAAAACGGCCAGCCGCATGGGACTTGAAACCATGGGATTTGCCGGAAAAGGGGGAGAATTAAAAGAGATCGCAGATACAACCTTCTGCGTGGACACAGCATCAACGGCAAGGATCCAGGAGTGCCATATTCTCCTTGCCCATATCTTATGCGACCTTGCCGAAAGGAGACTCTTCAATGGATAACACACTCCCCCTGGACCTCTCGGGCATCACCACCTACTCGGTCAAGGAGAGAAAGAGCAAGGTGAATATCAATGATTTTGCACTTCCCTGGCAGCCCGGGGGATCCTTTGCCGATTTTCTCAACCGCCTTCCCTCTATTCTTGCCTCAGAGGATCTCATGGCCGTCATCGCTGAGATTGCACGGGCGGCAAAAAACCAAAAAGAGATCTGCTTTGCCATGGGGGCACACGTGATCAAGGTGGGGCTCAATCCAGTGGTGGTTGACCTCATGGAGAAAAAGGTCATCACCATGCTCTCCATGAACGGAGCCGGCATTATCCACGACCTGGAGGTGGCCATGACGGGGAAAACCTCGGAAGATGTTGCCGAATCCCTTGGAGACGGTGCCTTTGGCATGGCAGAAGAGACATCCTCCTTTCTGTCCAGGGCGATCAAAAACAGTGCCCGCTCATCCATGGGACTGGGCAGGGCCGTTGGCGAACTGATCAACCGGGAACAGCTTCTCCACAGGGAGAAGAGCCTAACAGCAGTTGGGGCAAAACTGAACCTCCCCGTCACTGTCCATGTGGCCATGGGAACGGACATTCTTCACATGCACCCGGATTTTGACCCCGGTGCCTGCGGCGCAGCCTCCCACCTGGACTTCAGACGGTTTGCCGCAACCATCGCCCGGCTGGAAGAAGGGGTGTTCATCAATGCAGGCTCTGCTGTAATTCTTCCAGAAATATTTCTCAAGGCCCTCACCCTTGCCAGGAACCTCGGGTACACACCAGACCATTTCACAACGGTGAACCTCGATTTTATCCGCCACTACCGGCCCATGACCAATGTGGTGAACCGCCCCACCATGAAAGGGGGCAAAGGGTATAGCATCGTCGGCCACCACGAGATCCTGATCCCCCTGATCGCTGCCGGTGTCCTGGAAAAACTGGCCGCTTTCGATGATTCTTGACCAGAATTCCAATCACTGCTTCCTTGACACAGGGGTTGCAAAAGAAAGAAAAAAAGGGTAAAGTGACCGGATATTTTTCCTGCTTCCAGTCAGAGCCTTTGATCTTCCGGTTTTGGTGCCGAACATGGCCTGAAACCAGAACGGAAAACAGCAGGTATTTACTGGAAACTGAGTACTGATTACTGATGACTTTCTTATAAACGGCCATGCCCTGCGGGCACAACAAAGAGAGAAAGTCGAATTAGAGGCAGCCGGTCCGGGTTTTGCCCGTAGCGGTTTTGAGCGGTAGCTGTGAGCATGGATGCTCAAAACAGCTGCCGCTCA
>JAWOGI010000081.1:0-5811 GCA_046496975.1 Desulfobacteraceae bacterium
TCAGTGTAAAGGTGTTGAGCCGGTAGAGCAGGTCGAGCCTGAAACTTTTTTGGGCGACACCGGCCTCAAGATCCCTGTTGGTGGCGGTAATGACCGAGCATTTTATGGTTTTGGCCACTGTGCCCCCCAGGGGGATCACCTCATGGTCGTCCAGGTATTTTAAGAGTTTTGCCTGGATGTGAAAGGGGAGTTCTCCAATTTCGTCAAGGAAGATCGTTCCCCGGGAGGCCAGTTCAAACAGCCCGGCTTTTCCCTTTTCACTGGCACCGGAAAACGCCCCGGGTTCGTATCCGAACAGCTCCGCTTCAAGGAGGTTTTCCGGCAGGGCCGCACAGTTGATCTGGATAAAAGGGTATTTGCTTCTGGGGCTGTTTTTGTGGATAAATTTTGCCAGAAGTCCCTTGCCGGTGCCTGATTCGCCGGTGATCAATATGTTTGACGCATCGATTCGGGAGAGTTTGAGGGCAAGTTTGAGGGTCTGCTTCATGGCATCGCTTTCGGCAACAATATTGCTGAGGGAAAGCTCCAGAAGATTGATCTCGGTGAGTTCCTCCCGGATCCTGTCCGACTCCTTTCTGGTCTGTTCCAGCTCTTTTCTCATGTTGTTCAACAGCGACATGTCCCTTTCGTTGACAATGATAAATTCAATCTCCTCCTTGTCATCAAAAACCGGTATGCCGGTAACCAGAAGCTGGTACCCTGACATTTTAACATACTGGATAATGCTGACCTGGCGTTTGGTTTCGATAACCTCCTGGGTGGCGGAACGGTCAATGTACCCCTCCTCCACCAGGGATTTGATATTTTTGCCGGCGATTTCCGAGGCCTTAAACCCGTTGAAACGCTCGGAGGTTCTGTTGATGGCAAGGATTTTTCCCTTGCCGTCAAAAATCAGCAGCCCGTCGGAGGAAAAATCGAAAAAGGCCTGGAGGTGCCTTGAATTGATATTGATGTCCAGGGGGGTGTGGTTTTCCATGATCACTGTTTCCGGTAAACGATTTCACCGTTGAAAACGGTCAGCTCAGCGTTTGTTTCTGCAATTTTACCCGGGTCGATGTCGTAGATGTTCTGGTCAAGCACCGTCATGTCGGCAAACTTTCCCCGGGTGATGCTGCCAAGGTCTTTTCCCACCCCCGACGCAACGGCCGGGGAGATGGTGTAGCCTCTGACGGCTTGATCCACGGTGATTGCTTCGTCCATGTACCACCCCTCCTTTGGGGTGTTGTCCATTCTTCTGCGGTTCACAGCCGAAAAGATGCCGGCAACGGGCTTGGGATTGCACACCGGCGCGTCGGAGCTGAAAAGGGTTGGAACGCCGGTGCCAAGGATGCTTTTCAGCCGGTAGGTCTGGCTGGCCCTCTCTCCCACACAGTGGTCGATCATGGAGATGTCCAGGCTTAAATTGTTGGGCTGGCACGAGACGGCCACATTCTTCAGCTGTGCCAGTTTTTCAAGATCTTCGGGGGCGATCATCTGAACGTGCTCAATCCGGTGGGGGACGGTAACACGGCTATTTTGCCGGGCTTCATTGCGCTGGAACAGGGCGATGACCTCCTGGTTGGCCCGGGTGCCGATGGCGTGGACCATGATTCCCAGTCCTGCGGCATCTGCCCTTGCCAGTGCCCGCTCCAGCTCGGTGACAGGGGTCAGGGGAGTGCCGAACTCTCCGTCCAGGTACTTTTCCTTCATCCATGCCGTTCTGGCCCCCATACCGCCGTCGGCAAAGAACTTCACATGGCCGATTCTCAGCCGGTCATCGCCGAATCCCGTGCAAAGCCCCAGGGCGGCGGCCTCGTCGACCATCTCCCCTGGCAGGGTGACGTGGCACCGGATCCGGCATCGATCTCTCTGTCGGATTCGCTGCCACGCCTGCAGGGAGGCGGCGCCGTCCAAGCCGCCCATGAGTCTTATGTCGTGGATGCCGGTGATCCCCAGGGAGTGGAGAAAGGCGAATCCCGCTTCCATGTTGTCAATGACCTGCTCTTGGGGCAGTTCCGGGATGGCCGCCCGGATCAGGTTGGGGGCAAGCTCCCGCAGTACCCCTGTGGGGGTGCCGGCAGGGTCCCTTGCAATGATGCCCTCCGCAGGGTCCTCGGTTTCTCTGGTGATGCCTGCCAGTTCCAGGGCCCTGGAGTTGGCCACGGCAAGGTGAAGGTCGCATCGCCAGATGCAGACGGGATTGTCCGGCGCGGCCCGGTCAAGGTCAGTTCTGTCGGGGATCCTGTTTTCCGGCCAGTCGGATTCGTTGAATCCCTGGCCCAGAACCCACTGCCCCGGCTCCAGGGTTTTGGCCCTTGCTGCAAGGGCCGCTTCCATCTCCTTCAACGAGGCGGTTGATGAAAAATCCAGGTTGTTTTTGTTCACCGCCCATTCATAGTAGTGGAAATGGGAGTCTATAAAACCCGGCAGCACCAGCCGGCCTTCAAGGTCGACAATCTCTGTCCGGGAAGAGGCCAGGGCCTGGATCGCTTTGCTTTCGCCCACCGCTGCGATGCGCTCACCTGAAACGGCAATGGCCCGGGCCGTGGGAATGGCCTCATCCATGGTGCGGATGGTGCCGTTTGTCAAGATCAGGTCAATGGGCAGGGGGTGGGATGGAGTGGTCATGGCAGTATGAATCCTTGGGGGAAGGGGTCGTCCTTGTCCACCATGAACCGGTGGACTCCGGTGATCTGGGCATTTCCCCTGATTTCGGCAACAATGCCGGTAAAGTTTCCGATGGCGGTGGTCTTGACAATTTTTCCTTCAAAGGAGGTGCCCAGGGGGCTGAAGTTGGTCAGGATCTGGTTGATGCCGATCTCGCCGTGGTGGTGCATCAGGGTGAGTTTGGCAGCCGTTCCCGTGCCGCAGGGAGAGCGGTCAATGTGGGACTCGCCGTAGACCACCACATTTTTTCCTTCCATGTGGCAGTGGCGTTCCGGATCGTAAAATTCGGCAACATCCACGGTGGTCACCTCCGGTCGCAGGGGGTGGTGAACGGTGAGCTGGTGGTTGGCAGCCTCGATGATGGCCATGCCAAGTTCTGCCAGTTGGCCGGCGTTGTCCGGGACAAGGTCAAGGCCGATTTCTTTTGATGAGACCATGGCAAAGAAGCCGCCGGCACAGACAAGATCAATTGGGACCTTTCCAAACCCCGGCACTTCAATGATCCGGTTTGTCTCCAGGACAAACGAAGGCACCATGTGAATGGCAACGGATTGGACCTTTCCATCCTTGCAAAACGCCTTGGCCTCCATTCTTCCCGAAGGGGTGTCGATTTTAATGGTGTTGTCACCGTCATCCATTTCAAGGTCGCCGGTCCGGGCCAGGGTTGCCACAGCACCGATGGTGGCGTGGCCGCAGAGATAGGGGTAACGCCGGGCGTCCATGTAGATGAGCCCAAAATCGCCGTCTTCGGTGGTGCTCTCCGTGACCAGAGCGGCAAGTACACCGCTGTGGCCCCGGGGTTCCCGGGTCAGCACCAGGCGCACAAAATCCAGGCGGGTCTTGAAATAGTCGAGTTTTTCAGCCATTGTTTGGCCGGGAACCGGTCCCACTCCCCCTATGATGAGGCGTGTGGATTCTCCGGCAGTATGGGAGTCAATGGTTGTTATTTCATTGTCAACATCAAGGGAAAAATCAGCTGGATTTCTGGAAATTTTCATAAAAACAGGGCAGGGTACCGGCAAAAGCGTTGGGATTTGCAGGAAACTGCCCTCCTCCTTTAGTGTTATGAGCAAGCCCGCTTTTTGCAATCCTTTCCAGTGTGCCCCCTACAGCTTTCTGGATGGCACGGCTGCCGTTGGGATAAGATATCACCTCAGGGGTACATTATACCTTAGCTAAAGGTTTTTCAAGAAATTTTTTACAGGGGGGAATAGGCCCTAGTGGCCGATGGTATGACCAGGCCCGGTATCCGTTTTCCCCGGTGGTTTACAATGGATGGCGGCACCAAGCGGGGCCGAAACTGCCGTTTTTAATCTTGGTAAAGGCGATCTTTCCCTGTGGATTCCAAAGTTTTTTTTGAAATATGTTGACATGCTCTTCAGAATAAGAGAAAAAAACTGTATATTTGAATTTTGGAATGCGCTGTGAAATGCTAAAGAATAAATATGCTTAAGTCTCAAAACAATACGGAGGGAAAGTAAAGCATGGGAGAAGCAGCTATTAAAATTGGAGGAGAGAGAAAGAGCGTTTTTAAGGATAAGGTGATGAAGCTTCTGCCCCAGGGCGGGAACCTCAACGCCTGCCTGACATGCGGAGCATGTGCTTCTGGGTGCCCTGCCACAGGTCTTGAGGGCATGGATCCCAGAAAATTCCTTAGAATGGCAGCTCTTGGAATGGACGAAGAGATCCTGAGCTCAAAATGGGTCTGGATGTGTTCCATGTGTCAGCGGTGTGTTTATGTCTGCCCCATGGAGATCAACATTCCCCAGCTGGTTTTCAACGCCAGGGCGGAATGGCCCAGGGACGAAAGACCCAAGGGAATCCGCGGTTCCTGTGATGCGGCCCTGACCAATGAATCGGGCAGTGCCATGGGAACCCCTGTGGAGGATTTCGAGTTTGTTGTGGGAGATGTTCTGGAAGAGTACCAGGAGAACCAGCCGGAGTTTGCCGACATGCAGGCGCCCATTGACAAGGTCGGTGCCGAATTTGTTCTCAACCAGAACTCCAGGGAGCCGGTCACCGAGCCCGACGAGCTGGCTCCCCTGTGGAAAATCCTCCACCTTGTGGGGGCGGACTGGACCTACACCAGCAAGGGCTGGGCAGGAGAGAACTACTGCATGTTTCTGGCCGATGATGAAAACTGGAAGCATCTGACCAAACAGTCTGCCGATGCCGCCAGTGAAGTGAAGTGCAAAACCTTCCTCAACACCGAGTGAGGGCACGTAACCTTCTCAATCCTGGCAGGATTGAAAAAATTCAACATCGAGCACGATTTTGAAGTAAAAAACATTTACGAGTACTATGCAAAATGGATCCGGGAGGGAAAGCTCAAGGTCAATTCCGACTGGAACAAGGATCTGAAGATCAAGTTCACCGTTCAGGATCCGTGCCAGATCGTTCGGAAAACCTTTGGCGACCCCATTGCCGAGGACCTGAGATTTGTTGTCAAGTCCGTTGTCGGTGAGGAAAACTTCATTGACATGACTCCCAACAAGTCCAACAACTTCTGCTGCGGCGGCGGCGGCGGCTTTCTCCAGTCCGGACTCAAGGACGAGAGGCTTGCCTACGGGAAGATCAAGGATGACCAGATCAAGGCCACCGGTGCCGACTACTGCATCGCACCGTGCCACAACTGCCACGCCCAGATCCACGAGTTGAGCCACCACTACGGCAGCGACTACCCGGTTGTCCATCTCTGGACCCTGATTTGCCTCTCCCTTGGTATCCTCGGTCCCAACGAGCGGGAGTACCTTGGCGAAGATCTCAAGCAGGTGAATGTGTTCCACCCGGAAACGGAGATGTAAATCTGCCAGGCAGACGGCTGATCTGATTAATCAGCCGTCTGCTGCCGGCGCAACCCGACTTGCATATAAAAAAACCCCCTGCCTGGAGAATGATGTTCTTCCGGGCAGGGGGTTTTTTTGTTGGCCTCAAAGGCCTTTTTTTTCTTGCAATTATCCTGTTTTCGTGGTTGAAAAAGAGAGATGCCAAACCAGAGTCCTGTTCTGTCCGGATTGTTTTTTACTGACGGACCGCTGTTGTGTTCAAACCATCCGGATGCTGATCAGTGCACACACCATTCCGGGGATACCATGCAGGATATTGAAGCGAAATTTCTGGCGCTGGAGAAGAGAAACCAGCATCTCGAGAGAATCCTTTCACGGG
>JAWOGI010000089.1:0-10576 GCA_046496975.1 Desulfobacteraceae bacterium
TGGATAAACACCACATTGGCCCTTTCAGGAAAGCGGTCATGGGTTTCAATGGCCCTGCCCTGTTTTGCCAGATCAACCGTTTCCACGTCATCCACAAAGACAACGGCGTTGGGGTTGCCCGTGGCAACGGCGGTGACAGCGACTTTTCGGCCCTCTGCCACAATCACTTGGTCAAGGGCCCGGGAAGCATGGCAGACAAAGGGAATCGCCCCGGGATCGAACAGAGGTTCTCCCATGTCCACACGGACCCTCCGGATGCCCTTTTCATCACTTTCCAGCACCTCCGGCACCACGGTTCCGGCAGGGGTTTCAACCCTGATGATCCTGGTTGACACGATTTTCTGCGCCACCAGGTAACTGGCAAAACACCGTATGCCGTTACCGCACATACCGGCTTCTGAACCGTCGGAATTGAAAATCCTGAACCGGATATCGTGGGTTTCTGAGTTGAGAACCAGCAGCAGACCATCGGCCCCGATGCCAAAATGCCTGGAACAAAGCCGTTTTGCAAGGTCTGGATAGGAAATTTTTTTTGCTGTTTCACCGTTCCTGTCATCGATAACAACAAAATCGTTGCCTGCACCGTGCATCTTCATGAATTCAATGGTCATCTATCTTGTCTCCCCGGCAATTTATTAAGCTTTTAGCAATTAGCTTTTAGCCGTTAGCCTTTGTATTGGCGAACTTTGTGCGTCATTTTTTGGCTAAAACCTAACTGCTCAAACCTAAAACCTAACTGCGCATCCTTCATTTTTTATATGAAAGCCGTCAGCCGTCAGCCATCAGTACTCAGCTAAAAGCTAACTGCTTTCATGCTTTGTTGTGTCCGCAAGGACATGGGGGTTTATAAAAAAAGTGTAAACCGGGAAATGAAGGATGCCTTATTTGTTATTTGCTATTTGCTAATGGCTAATGGCTAATGGCTGTCTCTTTCTTTTCCAGGTCAGCACTGGTCAAGGGTCTTGAGTACCGGTTCTTCAAGGATTTCAATCTGCCAGTTCCTCAGCTCCGCCATGGTTCGAAACCCTTCCCGGTCCAGGGGGGCATTTACGGCAATGGCGGTGATCACGGCGTTGTTGATGAGAAATCCCGGTTCCAGGCCGGTTTTTTTACTGATAACCATGCGCATCTCCTTTAGCGCCTTGATTCTCTCGGAAACCTTTGGACCAAGTTCCGGTGTTTTTCTCCTGGGATATACCGGGAGCTGCTCCTCTTTTTTTTCAAGGCCCTCGGCAATGGCCTGGAGACAGCTTTCCCCGTACATTCCCATCTGCCTTGGACTCAGGACCCCTGTCTTTTTAAGGCCGGCCATGGAATCGGGCTGCTCCTGGGCCAATCTGGCAATGGCCCCTGCACTGAGAACCTTGAACAGGGGGCGGTCCTTCTCCTCGGCGATCTCCTTTCTCATGTGGAGCAGCTTCTCCAGCACGGCAAGGTTTCTCCGGCTCATCTTTCCCGCCCCTTTGAATTTAAAAAAGAGGGGGTCTTCCCCGTTGTTTTCGTACCGGACACGGGTCTGGAGCTCAAACTCCTCCCGGGCCCAGGCGAGACGGCCCCTCTTTTCCAGCAGTTGCGTAAGAATGTCGGACAGCTCCACCAGGTAAGCCACATCGGTGATGCTGTAGGCAATCATCTCCCTGGAGAGGGGACGCTGGGACCAGTCGATCTTTTGAAAACGCTTGTCAACATCAACATCAAAGTATTTATCCAGAAGCGCCGCAAGGCTCCGCTTCTGGATACCGAGAAACCTGCTGGCAATTTCCGTATCAAAGAGAGTGTTGACCCTGATGCCAAAATCCCTGTCCAGGCTCCTGATGTCAAAATCCGCTCCGTGAAACACTTTGGTGATACCGGGGTCTTCAAAAAAGGGCTTCAGGACACCAAGGTCTTTTACCTTCAAGGGATCCACAAGAAAAGGGGATTTGGAATCGGCAATCTGCACCAGGCAGACTTTTTCCTTAAAATGGTACATGGAGTCTGCTTCAAGATCAACAGCCACCTTTTTTTCATTTTTCAACAATTCACATTTTTCGGCAAGTTCTTCCTCTGTACTGATCAGGGTATATTCACTCATTTTTTTCTTGACCGTTTCGGGGAGTTCCCTTAATATTAGTAGTTTGCATGAAACGCTGGAACCTGTTATCCTTGCCCGCACATGAGCACGGAGTTGCCAGAAATTATGCCCAAGCCGGTCATGGGCTGTGGCCTGGCAGAGGCGTTTCACATTCTGCTCCAGCAGAAAATCCGGCTGCAGCGCTGATGGTTTCACGGCTCAACCCCGGGGATTGACACGGATCATGCCGGCCCTGAACCGGATCGGCCCGTTGAACCCTGTAAGATTGTTTAGCACAATGCACGTATAAATAAAATATGAAACTTACCACGACACCGGCTTTAATGTGCGGCTTGGGGTTTCAAAAACATGAATTGGATAACACTATGGTCAACATAACACTTCCTGATAACAGTATAAAGTCTTTTTCTCAATATCCCAGCGGCTTTGATGTGGCAGCCGACATTTCCCAGGGACTTGCCAGAAGCTGCGTGGCCGTTGAGATCCAAGGCAAGCTCTTTGACTTGAACACCCCCTTGACAGAGGACTGCAGAATAAGGCTGATCACAACCAGGGAGCAGGAAGCCCTTGAAATCCTCCGCCACAGCTCTGCCCATGTCATGGCCGAAGCGGTTCAAAACCTCTACAGAGATGCCAGGCTCACCATCGGGCCCGTTGTGGAGGATGGCTTCTACTATGACATCGATGTAAAGGCCCTGTCTGAAGATGATTTTCCCGCCATCGAGGCGGAGATGAAAAAAATCATCAAAGAGAAAAAAGAGTTCCACCGCAGGGAGGTCTCAAGAGAAGAGGCCCTGGAGATCTTCAGTGACAATCCCTATAAAACCGAGCTGATCAATGAACTGACCGATGAGACCATCACCATTTACAGCCAGGGCGGTTTTACCGATCTCTGCCGGGGCCCCCACATCCCCCACACCGGCATGATTAAAGGATTCAAGCTGATGCGGGTATCAGGGGCGTACTGGCGGGCAGACCAGGAGCGAGAGCAGCTCCAGCGGTTATACGGCACTGCTTTTTTTGATAAAAAAGAGTTGAAGGCCCATCTCCACCTCATTGAAGAGGCCAAAAAACGGGACCACCGAAAACTCGGAACCCGCCTGGATCTCTTCTCTTTTTACCAGGAAGCGGCGGGCATGCCGTTTTTCCACGCCAAAGGGATGGAGATGTGGAACGCCCTCCTTGCCTACTGGCGCAGGGAACACAAGGCAGCAGGATATGTGGAGACCAAGACCCCTGTGATGCTCAACCGCGCCCTGTGGGAAAAAAGCGGGCACTGGGAAAACTACCGGGAAAACATGTACACCTCTGTTGTGGACGACGAAGAGTACGCCATCAAACCCATGAACTGCCCCGGGGGAATGCTCCTCTACGGCAGCCGCTCCCACTCCTACAGGGACCTCCCCATGCGGGCCGGGGAGATCGGCCTTGTGCACCGGCATGAACTCTCCGGCGCTTTGTCCGGGCTTTTCAGGGTCAGGGCCTTTCACCAGGACGATGCCCACATCTTCATGACCCCGGACCAGATCGAAGATGAGATCTTCGGGGTGCTCAGCCTGACGGAAAGGATCTACTCGAAATTCGGCCTGGGCTTCCACCTGGAGCTCTCCACACGGCCGGCAAAATCCATTGGAACCGACAAACAGTGGGAAGAGGCCACCAGGGGACTTGAAAACGCCCTGAAAAAGTACAACCGGGAGTACCTCATCAATGAGGGGGACGGCGCCTTTTACGGACCGAAAATCGACATCCACATCAAGGATGCCCTGGGAAGGACCTGGCAGTGCGGGACCATCCAGCTGGACATGTCCCTGCCGGAACGGTTTGACCTCACCTACAAGGGCAGAGACAACGAAAAACACCGGCCCATCATGATCCACAGGGTGATCTTCGGCTCCATCGAGCGGTTTTTCGGTATTCTCGTAGAACATTTTGCAGGGAAATTTCCCCTGTGGCTGGCCCCGGTTCAGGCAGTGCTTCTGCCCATCAATGATGATCATGTGGAATATGCAGAAAAGGTAAGATCCGGCCTGGAAGCGGCAGATATCCGGTGCCAGCTGGACACCAGGGCGGAGAGCCTTAAAAAGAAGGTGCGGGAAGCCCAGCTCAACTATGTCCCCCTGATCATCACCATCGGCGACAAGGAGAAGGAGTCGTCCACCCTTTCCGTCAGAACCCTGGACGGAACGGTCAAAATGGGCCTTTCCATGGCAGACCTCCTGGAACCGGTAAAACGGCACATCGACCAGAGAAGACTGGACAGCGATTTTTTCCAATAAAAAAAAGGTCCTGCTTCCCATGCAAAGAACCCTTTGGTACCGACTGCCTGTAGTTTTTTATTGCGCCCTGATTTTCTGGCAGTCGTCCTTTGCCTCGCCGGATTCCCTGCCGAGTTTCGCCTTTTCAGACAAACTGCTTCACCTTGGCGGGTACGGTGTGCTCGGTTTTCTGGTGATCAGGGCCCTCTGCCGGGAAAATTTTGAAACAGGCAGAAACCGCCTGGCAATGGCGGCCGTCGCCTTTTCAACCCTGTACGGAGTGTCCGACGAAATCCACCAGTCCTTTGTCTCCCAGAGAAGCGCCCAGGCAGGAGATGTTGTTGCCGATGCCCTGGGCTCCTGCCTGGGAGTGGGGCTGTTTTTTCTGGGAAGAAGAATCATCTCCGGCAGATAGCATGGGGTCGGTGAAACCCTGCAGACCTGCCCCCTCCCCTTACATGCCGTACTTGTCGTCAAAGGAGTTCCAGAAACTCCTGTCTTTCTCCCGCCACCCTTTGCCAAAGGCCCTGTCAAAGGTTGGCTTTAACCGGGAAAACCACCGGCCCTTTTCACCGCTTCCAAGGCCGGTTTTCACCACATCGGCCACATGGGTGGCAATGCCGGCAAGCTCATTTTTAGGCACATAGGCCGCTGCCCCTTTTTCAACGGAGGTTTTCAGATTCTCCGGTGTAAGGGCATGGGCGGTGAGCATCAACGCAGGGATCTTTTTGTTGTTGGACAGTTCAAGGAGTTCATACCCGTTGACCCCCATGATGTCCAGGATGGCAACATCATACCGGTTGGTCTCCAGAAGGGTTTTTGCCTGCTCAAAACTGCCTGCCGTATCAATGGTGCACATGTCCAGGGATTCTTCGATGATCTCCAGGATATCCGGCTCATCATCCACCACAAGCACCCGTTTTTCCCTTAACAGCTCGGCCGGTTTGATGGTTTTAAGGTCCCAGCTCACCGTGGTCACCGGGCAGTCCGCCTTGAGGATGACATATTTTGCCGTGGAACCGAGGATCATCTTTTCAGCCCGTGATTTTTTCCGGATGCCGAGGAAAATATGGTCGATCTCCATGGTTCTGGCGAATTTCACCAGGTCTTCCCCCGGGGAAAGTCCCTGGACACTCTGCCGGGCATCACAGGCAATCCCTTTTTTCTTCATGATATTTTCGGCAAAATCCAGGTCCTCCTGGGCTTTGACAATATCGGACTGTTTCTCAGAAGCCCCGCCTTCCATGGAGGTTACCACATAAACAGAGGCGTTGAACTGCTCCGCCCAGTCCCTGGCAAGCAGAAGCGCCCGTTTACCGGCCTCCCCCCCATTATAACCAACCATGACTTTCATAATATGGCCTTTAGGCCGTGAAACCCAATCCTTCAGGTTTGGGATATGAGTTTTGCTTTAGTAGGCACGGCCCCTTGTTTTAGTGTTAATAAAAGGCATATGATCTTTAAATTCAGCCATATGCCAGGGCTGAACTCCCGTTGCCGGGGCAATGATTGCCTCGCCAAAGTTATGACCAAGCTCCAATCTACATCCAGCGCTTGCGTCTCTTGTACGATTTGACATTTTTAAAGGACTTTCTCCCGCCCCCCTTTGTGATGCCCATGTAAAACTCCTTTACATCGGGGTTGTTCTGGAGCTCCTTGGAGGCTCCTTCAAGAACAATCCTTCCCGACTCCATGATATAGGCGTAGTCGGAGATCTCCAGGGCAACCCTTGCATTCTGCTCTACCACCAAAATGGTGGTGTCAAGGTCCCTGTTAATGGTTTTGATATTGGAGAAGATCTCCTTGACCAGGATAGGGGCAAGTCCCAGGGAGGGCTCGTCCAGCATGAGCATTTCCGGGGCGGCCATTAGGGCCCTGGCAATGGCGATCATCTGCTGCTCACCGCCGGAACTGTACCCCGCCATCCGGTTGGTCACATTGGCAAGCCTTGGAAAATGGCGGTACATGAGGTCCATGTCCCTGCGAATATTCTGAAGTCCGTCTTTTCGGGTAATGGACCCCACCCGGATATTTTCGTTGACGGTGAGGTGCTTGAACACCCTCCTTCCTTCGGGAACCATGACAGCGCCGAGCTTGACCACTTCCGTGCCCAGCTGGTTGGTGATGTCATGGTCCTTGAATTTGACAAACCCTTCCCGGATGATGCCGTTTTCAGGCTTTAAAAGGCCGCTGATTGCCCGCAGGGTAGTTGTCTTGCCGGCGCCGTTGGTGCCGAGCAGCGAGACAATGCTCCCCTTGGGAACGCTCAGGCTGACACCACGGAGCACCTGAACAATATCATTGTAAACCACCTCAATATTGTTAACTTCCAGAAGATTCATAGGATGGTATCCACTTTATTTGATTTTCTGCATGTAATCCGAGGTTATGGGGCTGTCTATTTTCTTGAACACTCCTTTCTGCACCGAATAGATCTGGAGCATGTCCACCCCGGCGCGATCCGTTGTGGAGTAGGTCACCGGCCCAATGGTGGTGTAAGGGGAATAGGCGTTGTCCCCGTTCATCCGGTTCAGTGTCTTGTAAAGGTTTGCCCGGTTGATCTTCATCCCCTGGGCCTTGGCCCGCCGGATCACTTCGGTGGTCACCTGGGCCACCATGATACCTGCGGCATAATTGTGGGAGTTGGCCGCCTTGTCATCCCGGCCGTATTTCTTTGCCAGGGCCAGCTGTTTGGTCGTACCCGGGTTTTTCTCCGAAGTCAAATTAAACGAGCAGGTCCAGAAGAACCCCTCTGCCGCTTTGCCGGCCAGGGCGATCAAATCGTTGCCGCCGGTGTAGTGCACCCCGAGGAAGGTGAGCTTTCCCTTCTCCCCGTAATAATCGGCAATGAGACCGAGGCGGCTGGCATCCTTGAGCATGGTGGCCACGGGGGACTGCACCGTATGGCAGAGGACATACTGCACCCCCTTGCTCATCAGCCGTTTCAGCATGGCAGTATTGTCAAGGTTTTTTCCGTGCTCCACCACTTCAACGATATCCATGTCAAGGCCTTCCGCAACGGCTTTTTCGGCGTCCCCCACCGGTCCCCGGCCAAAGGCCGAAGGATGGATAAACATGGCCACCTTGGGAGAACTTTCCTTGTGGTTGTTGACCACATATTCCGACAGGGCAACCAGCTGTTCCGAATAGGATGCCACCGGCAGGAAAATATAATCGGAATCGGTAAGATTTCCGGCATGGTAGGAAGCGGGCAGCACGGGAATCCGGACCTCTTCAAAATCCCTCTTCAGCCCCAGGGTGCTTCCCGTGGAGTAGTTGAGGTAGAGCACCATGCCCTGGTCAAGGAAATCCTCGAAATTGCGCTTGGTCACCGAGGTCTGGTACTGGTCGTCCCTGATCATGCAGTCGATTTTATCGCCATTGAGCAGGTCCATGTCATTGACATGGTTAAAATAGTCTTCCACTCCCTTTGCATAGGGATTGCCGGCATCGGAAGTGGGGCCGGTAATGGCCAGGGAGAGGCCGATTTTATAGGTGTTCCCGCCGGCACCTGCCTCCATGTCCATTGCAAAAACCACTGTTAGCACCAGCACTGCGTTGAAAAACAAGACTGTTCGCTTTTTCATTTGCTGCCTCCTTATTCCTGGTTATTGGTTTTAAAGCCTTCTGTCAAGACCCTAATACCTGAAGGGCCACTTTTTGGTGTAGGACTTTGCGATTCGCCACCAGTTGGCAATGCCCCGGGGTTCGAACATGAGAAACAGCACAATCACCAGCCCGAAGGTCAAAGGCCGCAGGGCCGTTGCCAGGTTCATCCCCGAGGGGAGGTAATGCCCTGCCGTTTCGGCCAGCTTCTCCACCTGGAGCTCGAGGAACTGGATGGCCACGGGTCCCCAGAAGGCGCCGTTCAAGGTGCCAAGCCCTCCAACGATGGCCATGGCAAGATAGGAGATGGAGTGGTGCAGGGTAAAGGACTCAAACCCCACCCCCCGGTAGAGATAGGCGTGCATGGCCCCGGCCACCCCTGCCAGGAACCCGGCCAGGGCAAAGGCGTACACCTTTGTAAACCCCGGGTGTATGCCCATGGCATCGGCGGCCCTGTCATTGTCCCGAACGGCAACCAGACACCGGCCATAACGGGTTTTCAGCAGGTTTCGAACGGCAAAACCGCTCAGCACGATGACAACCAGGATCACATAATACCAGAAAACATAGTGATCGCTCCTGCCCACCCGGCCGGTGACCCACGACACCCTTCCTACAAAGATCGTCTGTCCCTGGTTGAAAAAGGTCATGAAATTGATCACCCATTCAAAAATCATCTGGAAGGAGAGGGTGGCAATGGCAAGGTAGAGGTGTTTGAGCCGCAGGGCCGGGAGCCCCACCACCGCTCCGAAAACAGCGCCCATAACTCCCCCGGCCAGGATCATCACCGGCCAGAAATGGGTGATCAGCACATGGTTGTCTCCGATGACCCGGCAGAAAGAGGCCACGGTATAGGCCCCCACCCCCACAAAGGCGGCATGACCGATGGAGATCAATCCGGCAAACCCCGTTACCAGGTTGAGCCCCATGACGGCAACAACTGCGATGAGGATATTGTCCACCACCAGCATATTGGTCCTGCTCAGGGGAAACAGAAGGGGCCATGCAAACAGAACAAAGAGAAAAAAGGTGAACAGAGACCGGTCGAGGTGGGTGGCAAAGGTCTGCTGTTCCTGCTTGTACGATGTGAAAAAATTACCCGTTGCCAGCCATTTATTTGCAGCCATGAGTTATACCCGCTCTATTTCATGGACCCCGAAAAGCCCATGGGGTTTAAAGAGAAGAATCACCAGGAGAATAATATAGGGCAGGACCTCGCCGGTGCCGCTCAGTCCCCAGTTGCCGTCCAGATATCCCCCGGCAAACTGCTGGATAAGCCCCATGACGATGCCGGCCACAACCGCCCCGAGGATGGAATCCAGCCCCCCGAGGATCACCACGGGGAAAACAACAATGCCGAAGGCGTGGAGGGTATCAAAATTCAACCCGGTGATATTGCCGATGATGCAGCCGGCAGCCGCCGCGGAAAACCCCGCCGTTGCCCAGGCAAGGCCGAACACCTTTGGCACTGAGATGCCCACGGACATGGAGGCGAACTGGTCATCGGAGACGGCCCGCATGGAGATGCCCACGGTGGATCGCTTGAAAAACCAGGAAAATCCGCCGATGAGCACCAGGGTGACCAGCACCCCCACCAGCTGGGTCCAGGAGATGGAAACCCCGGCAACGGCCAGAGGTGTTGTTGGGAAAAACGCCGGAAAGGAGAAGTTTTCCGACCCAAAGGGGGTCAGATAGATCAACCCGTCCAGGATGGAAGAAAGCCCTATGGTCACCATGATCACCGAGATGATCGGTTCACCGATGAGCCGGCGCAGAAAGATCTTTTCCACGCTCCACGCCAGGAAAAAGGTGATCACCATGGAGATCAAAAACGAGAAAAAGATGGGAATGGATGCCCATACCGTCAGGGCATAGGTGATAAACGCCCCGGCCGCGATGAGCTGGCCGTGGGCAAAATTGGCCACCTTGCTGGATTTGTACACCAGGACGAGCCCGATGGCCGCCAGGGCGTAAATCGAGCCCACCACAATACCGCTCACCACGATCTGGAAAAAATAACTCATCACACTCCTTTCATGTAAATATTCGATCAGAGAATATGGATCACTGGGTCATAAGGAACCGGTCGGATATTTACCCTTTCATGGTATAAAATTGAATGGTTGTTTTCACCGTGGACGACTGCCCGTCCTGGTAGGAGAAGAGCGCCTCCACCTCCATGGTATCCCTGGTTACATCGTAGAGCCCGTCATAGAGGTTCCGGTACTTCTCCTTGACAAATTTGCGCCTGATCTTGCCTGTCTTGGTCAGCTCCCCGTCATCCACATCCAGGAGCTTGTAAAGCAGGGCAAACCGCTTGATCTTGAAATGCTCTTTTTCAGCCCTTGCATTGACGGCGGCAATCTCGTCCATGATAAGGGCGGCAACCTCCTTTTTTGATGAAAGGGCCATGTAGGTGGTGTAGGACAATCCCCGGTCCTCGGCCCACTTGCCAACAACCACGGGATCGATATTGACCAGGCATCCGACAAAATCCTCCTGATCCCCGTAGATAACCGCCTCCTTGATATACGGGCTGAATTTGAGCTTGTTCTCCAGGAACATGGGGGAAAACATCTTGCCCTCTCTGTTGTGCATAACATCGGAAATCCGGTCGATGACAACCAGGTGCCCGTCG